>CALBMD010000379.1 GCA_937896265.1 uncultured Pseudomonadota bacterium | reverse complement strand
ATATTTTTGTTACTGTTCCAGCTTGCCAAGATCTTTTTACCACAGTGGATGCTTTATCAGGTCATAAAAAGCGCTATAATCTGCATGAAATGAAAGCTTTGATGATAGAAGCTGGATACAAAGGATGTCAAGAGAGAGGTATATTTCGCACGATGCTTCCTTTTATGAAGCGAAATAGAAATGTTTTAGATAAACGATACGCCAATCTTGATAAGGAAAATGACTCTACCAAAATACTCATTGAAAACATGAAAATTCCAAACGCCTTGGTTAATAGCATTCTGCATGGATTATGCGAAATAGAAAAAACTGCTGGATTTGACATAGCGTGCGATAAAATTGGGGCGACTATATTAGCAACTGCTCATATGTGAGCATCAAAGATAATGAAATTTAATCTTGCTTAACTTCACTATCAGCCCATCTAGTTAGGAATTAAAACAAGAGAGCCATTTTGGCTAACAACCGTTCCTTGATAATGTTCTCGCAAAAAACTTACTCCCACATCTGATGTTAACCGTGGGTACTTATCATTCCAAATAAAATCTAGATAATATTGGTAAAAGGCAATTTTCCCGTCATAGGGATGAAAATTTTTAGCTGACCAACCGCAAAGCACAATAGGTAAGGCAAAAAAACATCCAAATACGACACTAGGCGCCAATAAAAAGCCCCCAAGATGGTCTCTTTCTCCAACAAACATATAAAAAAAAGCAGAGGTTAAGGTTCCAAAAAAAGCAGAAAATTTCAGCGCATTGCGATAAAAAGATGGACCATACTCTTCGTTTTCTTTCTTAAAATATGCAATATTAGCTTCGATATTCTCTTTTGAAAAGCGAAGGCAACCGCCACTTTGTTCCTGGCAAAAGATATTTGGCTTCTCGCTGCTGTTTTTAAATGTCAGGGTATGTATGATATTTGTTGATAGAGTTGAATAATCACCTGGCTGGCCTTTGGGCACCTGATGGTTGCGAACAGAAGAGTGTTGTGTTGTCGTCACATTCAGAATCAAAACTTTATCTGCAAAAGCCAAAAAAGTGCTAGCCATGCTCCAGCAGAGTAACAAGATAAACTTAAATTTTTTCACGCGCAGTTCTTTCTTAAGATAGGGCACTCAAAAGTGCTATTTGACGGATACTAAATTTTTTATCCAAGCCTTTTCAAGTAAAATTTATCGCCAAGATGCAGCAGGGCCGTTTTCAAAAAAACATAATTATATTCAATAGATACCGAATTCGGTTGAAAATTTTTTTGAACTGAGTATTTCCTTTGACTCCTTATAAGCCCGCCTATAGGTTAGCCCACACAGTAAGCCTTTGATATGGAGGAAAGAATTGGTCATGGTGAAATTTTTTTATGTTTTTTTCTAGCCTTGTTTACCAAACAAATAGCAGCGGCGATCTTTATATGAAAAACGAAAAAGAAACGAATAAACCAAACAGCATCGGAGAAAAAATGAAACGATTTATCTGCACTATAGCTTTAATGCTATCAACAGCTAGTCTGGCTAGCGATGATGAAACTTACAATAACCAGCAGGCAAATTTTTTGCTTGAAGAAATTGTCTCACACGTTGCTGAATTCGAAAAAATGATAGCTGAAATAAAACCCTTAGTTCTTCCTAAATGGGAGATTGTTGACTATGGCTCCATCGAAGATCAACTTATTCCCATCGATTTTTATCAACTTATACGCGCTCAAATGACAATTGGCACTTTGGAAGCTGTTTCTCAAACAGCAGACTTGCAAGAATATAATGATATCGAAGTTTCCTTAGCTCAAGAGAGTGTAGAAGAATCTGGCCATCTTGACATAGATGACGCCTTAGCAATATCACAAGAGGAAATAAAACAAGCCGTCTTGAACGACAAGAAACAATAGTAACCAAAAAAAAGAAGAAGAGCCAAAAATCCCGGCAAAAGCTTTGACTAAGAGTCAGATTAAATCAAAAAATTTTAAATGCTACTTTCAGCAAGCTCATAAATTTTAACAAAAACTAAAGAAAGACATTATACACTTGCCGGCACAGCTAATCCTTGGGCAAAGAGAATTGTAGGGCATAACTGCAACCATCAATGAAACAAAGCCTGTCTTGGCGAAGATCGTTAAAAAAGCTTATTAAGCAGCTCTTAGGCCACAAATATCAATTTGAAAAGCTCTCATAGAGTCCAGCGCAAATTAGACAAGCATGATATTAAGGTATAAATTATGAAAAATTCAGGTTGGCAAAAATTGCTAGAGGCTGAGGAACAAGACATTGGTCGCGGCGCCTTATTTAGGAGTCCTGCACAATATCCTTACGAAGACTGGGTTGATTTCATGGTAGTGGAACGTCAAGACTCGCCTACTAACCTTACTATCATGGTAAGTAGCGGGTATAAAGGAGGATTACCTCTTGTTCATCTGCCAGCAGAGGCAGCTTCAGAGGCACGAGGTGTTAGGCTATCTTGGATTAAAGCCAACTGGCAGAAATGGATTTACGAGAGCAAACCAGAAGATGTCTATTTCATGGATTGCTACTACATCGATCCCAATTGGCTGAGCAAGTAGGGATATCATACACTCTGGCCTACCGGCGCGAATGCTAATAATTATGAAAAATTCAGGTTGGCAAAAATTACTAGAGGCTGAGGATAAAAATTTTGGCCGCGGCGTCTTATTTAGAAGCCCTGCCCAGTATCCTTATGAAGATTGGGTTGATTTCATGGTAATAGAACGTCAGGACTCACCTACACGTTTTTCTATCATGGTGAGTAGCGGCTTCAAAGGAGGGTTGCTTCTTGTCCATCTGCCAGCAGAGGCAGCTGCTGAAAGCGGAGGTATTAGATTATCTTGGATGAAAGCCAACTGGCAGAAATGGATTTACGAGAGCAAACCCGAGGATGTTTACTTCATGGATCGCTACTACATCGACCCCAATTGGCTGAACAAGTAAATCTTCCGGCAAAAAGCTTATAGCTCCTGTACCTTGGTCACTTGCCAAAGAAAGTTAGCAGTCAAAAATAAAAGCACAGTG
>CALBMD010000378.1 GCA_937896265.1 uncultured Pseudomonadota bacterium | reverse complement strand
GTTTAAATTCTAGAAAGGTAGTGTCTTCATCAAGGTAGAGTTTAGATTCTTTTCCTGATTTTTCGCTGACAACAAGTAGGCGATAGGCATCTGGATAGTATTTAGTATTCACTACCATAGCACGTACACCAATACGCGATTCATTGATTTGGTTGGCCAGTGATTGTAGAGTGGTACCAGGTTCTACCATTACTTCGTTACGTGTGCCGTCTTCTTGTTCGATGAGCATATACCCAAAACCGATAGGACTTTGATCCTTGTCTGGCCATCCGAAAGCAAGTTGTTTCTCGGTGCGTGCTAGAGATCTAATTTCCATTTCATAGGAGCCTAAAGCTGCTCCTGGACTGACAAGACCGTCAATGATATCTGGGTGAGAGCTATCGAGTTTGAGCTTGTTAAAGTCGCGACGGGTCTTAAGGCCGTTTAAAGTTGCATCAAGTTCGCCTAGCATTTTCTCGAGTTTCTCAACTTCTTTTTTTTCTTCAATGACCTTTTCTTTTCTTTGCTTAGCGGCATTGACAGGTGCTTTTTGCACCTCGATTAAATTTTCAACCAAGGAGGGATCAAGTCCAGCTGCTTTTAGGCCTGGGTTGAATTTTATGCCCATAGGCTATCCCCTGAGCTGAAGTATTTAGCATGGCAGCAAAGATAGTTTGGGAGGAGGCTTCGCAGATTGATTCCTTCACTAGTTTTCCTAGCGCGCAGTTTTCCCAGACCCTTCCTTGCGATGAAAGGATCAACTTTGTGGCAAAGATAGTTTGGGAGGAGGCTTCGCAGGTTGATTCCTTCGCTAGTTTTCCTAGCGCGCAGTTTTCCCAGACCCTTCTTTGTGATGAAAGGATCAACTTTGTAGCAAGGAGGAGGGTTTGGGAGGAAACTGCGCAGCCTCCTCCCAAGAGAGATTTTTCTAGGAAAGAAGTTGCGCAGTTTTCCCAGGTTCTTCCTTGCTACGAACAAGTTTATCCATGTTTTATAGATGTGATAGGATATTCCTATGAGATTTAGCAACGTTACTTGCGAACAACTGGCATCCCGTGATCTGCTGCTGCAGGCAAGCCTGCGGGCAAGTCCAACTGCGTATTCAATCGTTGATGAGTATCCCATCGTCCTTTCACCTGAGAACAGACAATACAGTTTTGTCCTCATTGATGATGCCACCACACACCTCATCGCTCATGCCAACCTCTGGCCTAGGCGCTTTATCGATCGAAATACTGGCGTTGCTTATCCTATCGCTTTAGTGGGTAATGTCACCACTCATCCTAACTACCGGGCGCGTGGCTTTAGCAGATTACTCATAGAGCAACTTAGCCAAAGAGTTCAAGAAACAGGGCTATGTGCTATGTTTCTCTGGAGCGACCTAGTTGAATTTTATCATAGGCTTGGTTTTTCCCAATGGGGCAAAGAATATCGGTTCTACTTCCAAAAATCTTTCCTGCAAGCTTATTCTAAAAGTAAGAGGCGTTATAATGGCTACCGAGGAAGTGAGCTTGAGCCCTCGGCTTTAAATAAGCTACTGGCTGGACGTTATCCTGTTCCTGTAACTTTGGAAAGAAGCCTTCTTGAATACCAAAGGCTGCTAGCTATTCCTGATTCAGTCATCCTTATCGATGAAGCTTCACTAGGTAATTTTTGCATCATAGGCAAAGGTCAAGATTTAATCGGTGTTGTACATGAATGGGGTTTTGAAAATCAAGAAGCTATGCTTGATGCCATTTGTCACATATTAAAAATCACAGGCTGGTCTGAGGTCGTACTTTTGGCGCCAGATAGCCTAGATCCTACATGGCAGCAAGGACTAGCAACCTATGCAAGCAAGGTGGAAGAACACCCCACAGCTCTGGCCCAATTTTTTACCCCCTGGCCTTTTGGTTCAAAGAGTTATATTTGGGGATTAGATTCAATCTAGAAAAATTACAGCAAGAATGAGCAGTTGAGAGGCTAATCTCTCAAAGAGCTTTAATTTTGTAGGAGCTGCAAAGCCATCTTTGGGACATTGTTGGCTTGCGCAAGGACAGAGACACCAGCTTGCATCAAGATATTGCGTTTGGTCATCTCTGCTGTTTCATCGGCAACATCCACATCTTTGATACGGGACCTGGCAGCAGAGAGGTTCTCAACAGAAATAGCCACGTTTTTAATTGTAGAGGTAAGACGGTTTTCCAAAGCCCCGAGTTCACCGCGGATAGAAGCCACTTCATCAATAGCGCCATCGATCAAATCAAGGCTTCGTTGAGAAGAGTATTTATCGCGAATACCAACATCTTCCAAGCCTAGCTTGTCAACATTTACATCTAACTTAAAGGCATTAAAGGAAATTCTATCCACACCCAAGAGGTTGGCGCCGCCGGTATTGACCTGGAAATCCAAAGTGCCACCGGTACCGTCAAGTAGGACGGTGCCGTTAAATTCCGTCGAGTTGGCGATGCGGTCCATCTCTTCTTTTAGCGACTGGTATTCCTCATTGAGGTAGCGCCGCTCAGTATCGCCTATCGTGTCACTAGCAGATTGAACACCTAGCTCGCGTAAACGAACCAAAATGTTTTGGATTTCGTTTAACCCGCCTTCAGCAACTTGGATAAGAGATATACCGTCGGAAGCATTTCTTTGGGCTTGCATCAGGCCTTTGACTTTGCCGCGCAACTTTTCGGAAATCGCCAACCCAGCGGCATCGTCGCCAGCTCGGTTCACACGATAACCGCTGGCAAGTCGTTCGAGCGATTTGTCCAGCAGTTGCCTGGTGTCGTTTAGGTGTCTCTGAGCTGTCAGAGAAGACACGTTTGTGGCAATTCTTAGACCCATTCGTTCCTCCGCTCCAATTGGCGATTACATACTTAATAGAAATAGTATCACGTTCAAAATTTCTAATACGATTTTTGAGAAAAATTTCTTTTTTGATTGCTGCTGCAACGGCGCTGCATTGTTTTAAGTCCTGAAAACTACTATCGAAACAGCAAATCGTTGTCCAGTGTGCAGTTGATTTTGCGAGGGATAAATATTGCCGATTATCGTTGTGTTTTAAGCTGATGGCTCAGTCATCAGGAAAAAACGGTTTTACGTTTGGCAAGGAATGTTTTAGAAATCTGAATCTGATCCTTGTTTTAAAAACTTTGTCTTTTAAGAAGAGGCCCAAATAGCTGGGCAAAATATTATATTGATTTTTAGAAACAAAGAAGGTGAGAATGAGGGAAGTGTCTAAGATAAACCAGTTAATTGTGTGGTTAGGTAGAAGACATGGCTAAAGTGCTGGTCATTGTTGAGTCCCCTGCAAAGGTCAAAACGATCAACAAGTTTTTAGGAAGCAAATACATCGTCAAATCAAGTGTCGGGCATATCCGAGATTTGGCAAAGTCCGGTAGTGTTGGCGATCTAGAAGAAAAAAAAGAAAAGAAGACAACCAAAAAAAAAGCAGCTCCTAAAGACGCTGGCGAGAAAAAGAAAGAAGACCTGCGTAAGCTCGTAACCCGCATGGGTGTTGATCCTGCAAATGGCTGGGCAGCAAAGTATGAGATTTTACCTGGTAAGGAGAAGGTTCTTAAGGCATTAAAAGAGGCTGCAGAGAAAGTAGACAAGGTATATCTAGCGACCGACTTGGATCGTGAAGGAGAGGCGATTGCCTGGCATCTTCGAGAAGCAATTGGTGGGGATAAGAGTCGGTATCAGCGCGTAACCTTTACCGAGATCACCAAGAAGGCTATTGAGGAAGCTTTTGAGAACCCTGGTGAACTCAACATCGATCGTGTGAACGCTCAGCAAGCAAGACGCTTTTTGGACCGAGTTGTCGGTTACATGCTTTCTCCTTTGTTATGGCAAAAGATCGCCCGTGGGCTTTCTGCAGGTCGCGTCCAGTCTGTAGCGGTAAGGCTAATCTCTGAGCGTGAGCGTGAGATTCACGTATTTAAGCCAGAAGAATATTGGGATGTGAACGTTTCGCTCAAAGGAAGTCAGCCTGTTGCTGTTTTAGCGCATATGACAAAGCTTGATGGCAAGGCGTTTCGGCCAACTTCAAAAGCAGAGGTCGATCAAACGCTGGCTTTCTTAGAGAAAAAGCCTTATTTTTTGTCGCAAGTTGAACGTAAGCCAACCCGCTCAAAGCCTTCAGCACCATTTATTACCTCCTCACTGCAGCAGGCCGCTAGTGTTCGCCTTGGTTTTGGTATTAAAAAAACCATGGTTTTAGCTCAGCATCTTTACGAAGCTGGACATATTACTTATATGCGAACAGACTCAACTAACCTGAGTGTTGATGCTGTAGCTTCCTGTCGTGAATATATTGAAAAAACTTATGGTAAAGATTATTTGCCTGAAGCGCCTTTAGCTTATGTCTCTAAAAAAACTGCTCAAGAAGCTCATGAGGCTATTCGGCCAACGGATGTACTGCAAGCGCCAGAGAAGCTTGTAGCAACTTTAGAAAAAGACGAAGCTCGACTTTATGATTTGATCTGGCGACAATTTGTTTCCTGTCAGATGACGAATGCGCTTTTTGATAGCACAACGTTTGTTATCACTTGTGAGAAGGCTGAGCTGAGAGCCCGCGGTCGCATCTTGAAATTCGACGGTTTTCTTCGAGTTCAGCCGCCAATAAACAAGAAGAGCGAAGAAGATGTTCTTTTGCCGGAGCTTAAAGAAGGTGAGCAGTTGAATAAGCTGGAGGTGACGCCAAACCAGCATTTTACTAAGCCACCGCCGCGCTTTTCAGAAGCTAGCTTAGTTCGAGAACTAGAGAAAAAAGGTATTGGCCGCCCCTCAACTTATACCGCTATTATTTCGACAATCCAAGAACGTGGGTATGTACGCGTCGAGAATAGGCGCTTTTTCTGTCTAAAGATGGGTGAAATTGTCACAGATCGCTTGACTGAAAATTTCACAGATCTCATGGATTATGGTTTTACAGCCTCCATGGAAGAAGACCTTGATAAAATTGCCGAAGGAAATCTTAACTGGCGCGACGTTCTCAATAATTTTTATAAAAATTTTACAGTTCGCTTGGATGAAGCCAGCGATGTTATGCGACCTAATAACCCAATTCCAACTGATGTGAAGTGCCCTGAATGTAGTCGTGATATGAACATTCGTACAGCGCGTACAGGAGTGTTTTTAGGCTGCTCAGGCTATGCCTTGCCAGTAAAAGAGCGTTGTAAGGGGACGATCAATTTGATTCCTGGCGAAGAGGTGGTGAGCACTCAGCTTGAAGAGGATGAAGAAGGAAACGTTGAAGAAATTCAAGCGAAAAGACGCTGCCGTATCTGTGATACAGCTATGGATAGCTATTTAATTGATGAAAAGCGCAAGATTCATGTTTGTGGTAATAGTCCAGAATGTTCAGGATATGAAGTTGAAGAGGGGCAGTTTCGTATAAAAGGCTATGATGGGCCGGTTATTGAGTGTGATAAGTGCGGTGGTCAAATGCAGCTTAAGACGGGTCGATTTGGCAAGTATTTTGGCTGTATGAAGGCCCCTGAATGCAAAAATACTCGTAAACTATTGCGCAGTGGCGAAGCTGCACCGCCACGAGCTGATCCTATTCACATGCCTGAGCTGAAGTGTCTGCAAGGCGATGGTTATTTTGTGCTGCGAGATGGCGCTGCCGGTATTTTCTTGGCATCTAGCTTGTTTCCAAAATCGCGTGAGACGCGTAAACCGGAAGTTAACGATTTGCTCCGTCATAAAGAAGCTTTAGATCCCAAGTATGCCTTCTTGCTAAAAGCTCCGACAAAAGACCCTAGTGGTGTGCCTGCAATTATTCGCTTTAATCGCAAAAACCGCAGTCACTATGTCATGTCTGAAACAGACGGTAAGCCTACAGGATGGTCTGCTATTTACGAAGGCAATAAGTGGCATGAAAAAATGTCAGCAAAGGGAACAAAAGAAGACTAGAGCCTAAAATCTGTTTTTGTTGTGACGCATTATTACAATGCATAGTGAAGGAGCGAGGGTTCCCTTGCTCCTTCAAACCGCCTTATCTCTGGAAATTCAGATTTCAGTTAGAGCTTGAGGATCCTGCGAATGGGTTCTAGATGTTGCAGGTAGTGAGCAGCCCGTCCTTTTTCAAGAGAATTAAATACCCCACTGGGCACAGGATTAAACTCTTTAACACCCAAAAACTTCATAATTTTCTGTTGGTGAGTTTGTGGATCTGTTACTAGATCTTCGTAGCGAACTTCTAGGACATTTATATCTTGGGATTTATGCCAAAAAGCCATCATTTGAGTAAATAGCTTATAGAAATGGCCTAGGCTAGCCAGATCATAAGAGTAGGCATGGCCTTTAGAAAAATATTTAAAATACATCTGTAAACAGTGATCCAGGGGATCTCTGAGACAGTGGATGATTTTGGCTTCTGGAAAAATTTGGTGAATGAGTCCAAGATAAAGATAATAGTTAGGAGTCGTGTCAAGGATAATGAGACTGTCGGTGCCAGGGAGATCTTGGTACTTTTTTGCTATTGAATGAGTAAATTCACCTAGGTCAGCTTCTGTTAGTTGGCTTTGGCTGATAGGAAATTCAGCTCTTGTTTTTTTTAAGTGATGCATAGTAGCAGCTAGGTTAGAAATCACCTTAGCTTCACTGCAGGGCTTGGCATGAATAGAAAGATTTATTAGGCGCTCTGTTTGAGTCTTACCACTGCGGGGTAGGCCGATTAAGAAAATGGGCTGCAGGGCTGTTTGTTCTCGGCTTGTAGGCAGCTTGGCACTATAGGCTTTCTCGATAGCTGCGACGTAGCGACTTTCATCTTCAAAGTCAAAGTTTTTCTTTGAGTAAGCCAGTGTATTACCATGGAGGTAATAGGTAAATGAACGATCATAATCATTTAGATCATCAAACATCTTGCCTAAAGCAAAGCTGGATTCAATTTTTTGCTGCACACTAAGAGTTGGATCCAAACTGATTTGTAACAGGTCAGCGGTTTCTTGCTCAGCAACGTTTTCAAAATGCTTACATTGAGTTAAGTTAAGATAGGCTTCTGTAGCATTTTTCTCGATAGATATGATATAGCGATAGACGCTTTCAGCGATCTTTGTTTCATTATAAAAGAGCATAAGCCTAGCAGAGTTGTAAAGGCTAGGCAGATGATTAGCGTTGATAGATAGTTCTTTTTTGTAGAAATCCATAGCGTTTTTAAAATCACGCTTTTCATCGTAGCTTAAAGCAATTCGAAAGTTAATTTTTGGATAGTTAGGATTGAGATCCTGCAGTTTCAAGAAGTTTGTCAAAGCTAGATCCAAATACCCTAAATGAAATTGAGACCTTCCTGCTAGTTCTAAGAACTCTTCTAGATAAGTCTTATGCTCAGGATGCTGACTAAATTCGCGAACGGTAGATAGGCAGGCTTCGTATTTTCCCTGTCTATATAGAACTCTTACCTTGTCGAGAGTTTCAAGGCTTTGGTTTGATGTAGGTTTTTCCATGCTGCTAATATCATATCATATTCTTGTGTTTGAGAAAAAGTTTCAACATGCTTGAATTCAGATATAAAGTATGGTATAATCTTCTAATTTTTACGGTTTGGAACTCATCAGAAGGACAGTTATGTTTGATTTCTTCGCTATTTTGAAGGTTGCTGTAACTATTATTGGTTTTAGCGTAGTCTTTTTAGGGATTTACCAATGGCGCCAAGAAAGAACACCCTTCTGGGCTGGGAAAAAGAGCTGGTCAGCTGTATTTGCAGGTTTTTTAGCCAACTTTTTAGATACCTTGGGATTAGGTAGTTTTGGTGTAGTGATTGCCTCAGATAGCCATCTGAAGTTTCTTGACGAGCGCAAGCTTGCGGGAACATTGAATTATCATGCGATTCTACCTTCTATGGTGCAGTCGCTTATCTTTTTACAAATTGTCGAAATTGATATTTTAACTGTCATTTCATTAGTTTTTGCTACCTGTGTTGGGGCCTATGTCTCAAGTTTGCTTGTTAAAAATGTGCCGCAGCAAGGGATCCGCCAGATCATGGGTTCAGCTTTTCTAGGTACGGCAGCCATTGTTTTTGCTAATCAAATGGGGCTATTACCTCTTGGTGGTGAAGCTATTTCATTGCGTGGCTCTTCATTGATTATTGGTTGTGTAGGGATGTTCTTTGCTGGCTGGTTGCCAAGTGTCGGTGTTGGCTATTATGCTCCAGTCCAGGCTTTCTTGTTTTTCTTAGGTATGTCTCCTTTAGCAGCCTTTCCTATTATGGCGACTGCTTCTGCCTTACAGCAACCTGTAACGGCCTTAGCGTTTCTTAAGCGAAATAATGTAGAGCGTAATCTGGCGATTACTTTGACTCTATCGGCTGTATTTGGTGTGTTTATTGCAGCGCCGCTTCTTACCGCTGTAGATAAAAGTACCTTACGTTGGTTACTTTTTACGATGATGCTCTATAATTCTTTCAATATTTGGCGTGCTTATTTTAAAGTCAAGAAGGCAAAAGCCATTGAAGCATCTGCCTCTCACTAGAGGGTCTCTCTAGCATTCCACGGTCTTCTGGGTTGATCTGGTGTTGGTCTAGTTTGTAATAGCAGCCTGGCATAAGACGGTGTTCTGGGGAGCTGCGCGCTCCCCAAACCCCTGCGCCGGGGGAAGTTTCCCCCTAGGCCCCCTCCTTATCAGCTTTTTTTAGATTTTTAGTAGAGAGTGCCATTAAGCTAGTTTATTAAAAGCTGCGGCCTTACTGGGATATCATCCATTCGGCCTATCTTTTTTTAGTTCTTAAAAAGGAGGGGGCCTAGGGGGAAACTTCCCCCGGTGCAGGGGTTTGGGGAGCGCGCAGCTCCCCAGAACACCGTCTTATGCCAGGCTGCCATTACAAACTAGCTCTAATCCAACCTTAAATAAAGACACGTCTCGCTAGCTTTTACTTGGACTTGGACTTGCGTTGCTAGCAATACTTGCCTTAGAAGTAACAATCTCTTCTTCCGTCTCTTTAACAAGAGTTTCGTAGCGTTTACCTAAAGCTTTCACTGAGTAAATCCAGCCACCGACGATAAAGATAAAGACAGCGGCAATAAAAGGAGCTGTAGCAACAGCTGTCGATACAAAAAGCATTGCAATTTGGTAAACAAAAGAGCCGCCAGATTTACCTAAACGAGCACCAACTACGTCAATAGCAGCTTTGCCTTTGACCTTTGACTCTTCGTCAAGGGGTATGTAGGCCATTTCTTTGGTTGGATCAAAAAGCGAGTATTTCGATGACTTACTCATAATATTTTGAGCAGCACCGAAGATAACAGCCATCATCAAAGGTGTCGTACCAAACATAGCTAACAAGCCAGTCATATACTCACGAAAGACAATGAAGTTTAGGAACAGCAAGCCAGTAATGGTCAATACAATAGGAGTAATTAAGGCGCCAATTGTCCAGCCAAAGCGCCGAAGGACATTATGGCTAACAAATAGAATCATAAAAATAGTGGCATAACCAGTGCATTCAGAGAAGTGTCCCATGAAATTGTTATAGTCAAGCGGGTTAGGGTATTGAGCCTTTACTTGGCTTTTCCAGATAACTTCGATTAGATTGATGCTAATGCCGTATGCTAGCACTATAAAGGCGATGCAACCAATGTATTTGGATTTGCCGAGGAAGCGAATGCTTTCGCCAATAGACATCTTTGTTTTAGTTTTTTTCTTTTTGACTTGGCTAACATCGTAGAAGCGAGGGTCAGTCAAGACAACTCGGTTCATCCAGTAATAAATTACCAAAGTGAGAAGACCCGCAATGACAACAGCTGTCATCAATAGTTGTAAAGAGAAGGCATAGGAACGACCTTCACCACCTGAACCTGCCCAAACAATAGCTCGGCCTGAGAAAATCAACGCAAAGTTGGCCCCAAGGCCTAAAAGTCCATAAAAGCGTTTGGCTTCGCTGGTTTTAGTAATGTCATTAGCAAATCCCCAAAAGAGCATGGATAGCACCATGCTACCCCACATCTCAGCTAAGATGTAGAAGATGGCAAATGTCCAGTTGGCATAAATAGCAATGATGCCTTTTGTTGCCGCATTAACAGGTAGCAAGTTACGCAAAAACTCCGCTGACTCAGTTGGATGAAGAATATCGCGCATTGGATAGAGAATAAAACCAAAGAGTCCAAAGAAGGCAATAAAAGGGATAACCATTGTGTAAAAAAGACGTTCTTTATCAAGCGTGTTAGATAGTTTAGAGAAGATCAACATGATGATAATGGCTGCTGGGACAACACACCATAGTTTTAGAAAGGGGATTGCTTCAGCACCAGATCCTGGAGCTGTCATAATGAGAGTATCTTTAGTATCGCGTAAAATAGTGTAAACAAAAGAGATGAAGAAGAACATCGATAACATTGGAATCATCTTCTTCAGTTCATAGGAATGGATAGGCCAGAGGGCTGATCGAATTTTGCCAAATTCCTTTGGTGAGTTTTGTGACGCCATGCTTACTCCTATGTTATTAAAAAATAAACGCTTTGAGCTGTTTTGCTGCATTATTTATGCAGCTGGGCGCACTACCGCGAATTATAGCAGTGGCTAAATATTACAGCAAGAAAGAGAATTATATTTTGGATTTTAGCGTTTTTTTGAAAGCAAAAAAGAGTTTTGGAAACTGTGCGGCTGTCCCCTAAATTTTCTTTCTTATTGAGATTTCAATCTTGATAAGACAGTTTTGATAGCTGTACGAGTTTTTCATATACAGCGCCAAGCGGTAAGCCCATAACCCCTGTATAGGATCCTGAGATATTTTCGATAAAATAAGCGCTCTTACCTTGAATGCCATAGGCGCCAGCTTTATCCATAGCTTCATCAGATTTTAAATAGTGATTGATTTCTTCTGAATGAAGAATTCTAAATGTGACTTGAGAGCAGTCTAAAAAAGTATGAGATTGCACTATGTTTGAACCATTCCACTCTAAGAAAGCACAGGCGGTAAACACTTGGTGAGTGCGGCCAGAAAGTTGGCCTAAAATGCGTGCGGCATCTTTCTTGTCAGTGGGCTTTTCAATAATGAGGTCATCTAAAACAACAATAGTGTCAGATGCTAGAATAAGTGAGGAATTTGGTAACTGATCCTTGTACTCTTCGAGTACAGCTTGGGCCTTACCTAAAGCATTGCGTAGACAATAATCTGTAGCAGTTTCACTAGGATGTGGGACCTCGTCAAATTTGGGCGCTTTGCTTTCAAAGGTGAAACCCATGCTAGCTAAGAGTTCACGCCGCCGAGGGGAAGTACTAGCTAGTATAAAATGCCACTTGTTTTGCAAAGCTTCTATCATGTCGCCTTCCTTTGAAATCAGACTAGGGCTGTCTCATCGAATTAAAATTTTTAGCAGAAAACTTTTTCTAGGAAACTAACCAGGCAAAGTTCCTTGCTATCAAAAAAATCTTTTGAAGATCCTTTCTTGCCGATAACAAACGAACGGGTTTTTTTCTGCCCAGCTCTATATAGGCTCTCTTATCGCTAAAAGCAAATAGATAACATGTCCTTGCCTAGCTAGATAATGGAACAAAAAACTCAAGTTCCAGTATGGTTATAAGTATGCAAGATTATCAAAAATTCTGGTCGGCGCCCCAGGGGATTTTTACAGCTCCTACTCCCTTTGGGAAAATTTATATGCCGCTCAAAAATCAATCGCTGGCAGAAAAAGTACTGCTTTTAGCAAAACAACCTAAGACCCTTCAAGTTATCTGGGGCCCTGGCGGTTCAGGAAAAACAACCATTGTTCGTTGGCTCCAACAAAACTTAGAGCCCAAGCTTTTTGAACCTTATATTGTTTGTGTACTAAAACCTCAACCAGATAGACCCTGGCTTTTGCCAAAGATACAAAACTTTCTTTTAGGATCTAAGGAATCTAGCCAAGATCCTTGGCGAAATTTGGGGCGAGGGCTAGAACAGCTGCAAAAAGAACGCCGAATCCTTGTTTTAATGATCGATGCTTGTGATCAGGTAGTACAGGCAGCCGCATGGCAAGAATTAAAGGCTCTATTTGATTTAAGCTCTTTAGCTGGCTCGGTTGTTTCATGCTGTCTCTTTGGGAGCGAGTCAACTTTGGCCCAGCTATTGAAAGAGGCTAATCTTGGTCATCACCTCATAAATAGTTTTGGTATACCCCCTTATACACGGGAGGAGACGCAAGGCTACATACAATGGTATTTGAATGTAAGCAAGATAGTCCCCAACCCCTTCGCCGCCACCGTTATTGATAAGATTCACCAGTTAAGCGAAGGCTATCCTGGACGCATTAGTATCTTGGGAGAATACTGTTTACTGATGGCGGCACAAAAAAGGGTAAAGGTTATTGATATTTCTTTGCTAGATAGTTTGTTAAAATCAAACAATGCCTGGCTGCAGGAGCCAGAGCCGGCAATTTCAGTTTATGACAATCTTACTAAACGATTTCTCTTTCAGGAGGACGTTTAGATGAAACAATATGAAGCATTTAAAAAACTTTTTCATTTTTGCAGCAATTCTCGTTGCACTTTACACAGTAGCCAGGCTATCGATTAATATTCCTTATATTCAGCGCTCGGTGCAAGTCACGGTTAATCGCCTTTTGCAAAGTCAGACAAACCTTGATCTTAATTTTGGTGCCATTGAAACTAGTTTTTTCCCCCTAGGACTGCGTTTTTATGATATTGAACTCAAACAAAAAAAGACTGACGAACTTTTAGTTGCTGCAGCGTACGCAGATATCCGCATTTCCCACTGGGCGATTCTTTTTGGTAAAGATAGTTTTATTGACATATCACTTGAAGGCCCAAAAATCTCCTGGCCTGCAACACGGCAGATCGAAGATCTTATCTTGGCGTCAAGTAGTAGTTCGGTGACAACCAAAGAAAGCGGTATCTGGCTGCCTGATTATAAGCTACCGATCCAGAAATTAAGCATAGATAACGCAGAGGTTTTTTATGAAATTCGAGCAGGCACAGAGCAAGCTCCTACTTTCCATATGCTTAATCAAATCTCAGGCTTGAATGTTTTACTAGATTACTCGAGTTGGGAAGAGGCTAGCTTGGCGATTCGCGCTAAGAAGTGGAACGCTCTAATTGATAATGTCTCAATAGCTGAAGATGTTGCTATTGCAATAGAGGTGATTCTTCGAGGAGATGTGATTAAAAGTAGCGTCTTTCAGATAGATGGTGAAAGAGTCAAGGCACAAGGTAAATTAGAGTCGCATCTCATTTTTGATAAAAGAGGACGCCGCCTTGAGCAAGTAAAAACTACTGCTGCCTTAGATGGCCAGGCTGCTTTATCCCTACTCGGTTCTTACCTTGATATTGACGGTACAACGGGAGATATCCAAGGAGCTTATACTCTAGGCATTGATGTTGGTTTGGCAAAACCAGAGGGAATAGATGTCGCTTGGAGTTTTGGAGTTAAGGGGCAAGTTTTTGGCGGCTATCTTGGAGGCTTTGGCCTTTGGGATAGCAAAATGGATTTGGTGGTCACTGATGGCAAGGTTGCTTTCAAGGAGATAGAGGTTATTTCTGATAAGGAAACCTTAGCAAAAGGTAGCGGGGTTATCCTTCTTAAAGATGAATTTGATTTTTCTTTTAAAGCATCAGTTCATCGCCTCAGATACAACAAGCTTATGGAGGCGTTTCCAGCTAAACTTGCGCCTTATGATTTTGAAATGAACACAGATGAGATGAAGCTAATAGGAAAACTTAAGGATTTTTCCATCCGTGTTGAAACAGACGTAGTCGCTAGCAATATCCACGTGAAAGGGCTGGATGAAAACCCAGCTTTAGACTCTCCCCATTGTCTTTTTGGTCTTCGTATGCTTGCTACCAAAGAGTATCTTGATTTTCTTAATACAAAAGCTGTCTGTTATGCTAAGGACGAAAAAGCATCAAAAACGAATCAACTTAGTTTGACAGGCCAGGTTCGTTATGGAGATACAGGTAGCGGTTTAGCTTTACAGCTTAAGGCCAAGGATTTTGAAGTAGGGCTACTCAATCATTTTGTTGAATTAAAGATGGCTGGTATCTTGGATGCAAATCTCAGTATTAAGGGGCCGTTTGACCGTATTGTCACTACAATCGAACCTATAAGTAGCAGTGTAATGTTTTTTGGAGCTCCTCTAGGCAGCCTTTCGAGTGGTCAGATTATCTATATGGACTCACTCTTGTCTTGGAGTAATTTAAATTTTGCGCCACAAAAAGACAGCCAAATCTTGCTCAGAAAAGGGAGCTACTCTCTTGATAGCCATAAGCTTGATTTAAATCTCTCTGCCAAGCATGTGCCACCTGCAACTGTTGCTACTTTTTTAAGTCAATATATAAGCTCTAACCCTAGTTTTGGCATTGCTAACAGCCAAGTTGAGTTTATAGGGCAGCTAGATGATTTTCGTAATGCCAGGGTAAAAGCTAAGTATGACATCTTTGACCTCATTATATGGGATCAAAAGTTTGCAGATCAAGCTAAGGGTATTCTTAGTAATGACCCAAAACACCTTGCGTTTACCGATACCCAGATCTTTTTGAGTCATATTCAGCTAGCAGGCTCAATGCGAGTAAGCAAACATCAGCAGTCCAATTCTGCGCGGACCTTACCTCTGATATGGAAGAGTTTAGGGGTTAAGCATGCTGATCTTATTGAGCTGAAAGCAAAAACACTAAGAGGCGATCAATCAAGCAATTTTGCTGCCAACATACCTTTTCTTGGCGCCCAATTTATAGCTTGGCAGCTTGATTTTGTGCCTTTTGTCAATATTGACCTCTCAGGTACATATGAAAACCTAGCCGGTACTGCCAATGCCACTCTTAGTCAGATGAAGCTTGCTGGTACGCAACTGCCTTCAGCTGCTTTTAAAGGTATCATTGAAAAGTCCAAGGTAGTGGGGACTGTCGAGAACGGTGATAATTCTTTACAAGGCAGAGTTAGTGTTGATTTTAAATATGATTCGTTGCCCTATTCTACTTATTTGCTTTTTAAGCAGTTTGATATGCGTCCGGCTTTGGCATCAGTTTTTTCTAAAGACCCACGCAATTATGCATATTTGACGTTGAATGCCAATCTTGAAGGCAACCTTACTGATTGGATGAAGTCAAATGGCTCTATTCATTTGAAGGATATTCGAGCTAAATACAACAGAGATGTCTCTGGGCGTAGACCAAGTCTAAGGATTGATCTACAAGATGAAGTGCGCTTTAGCTCTAAAAAAGGTGTATGGCGAGCCGATGATGGCAAGCCAATGATTGTTATGAGCAATTACTTTAATGCACGTATAGAGCTTGAAGAAGCTTTGCTACCTCAGCTGATTAAAGCGAAAGCCTATTTTGATATCGATGCGGCTAGCGTTGCGGATTTGACGGATATTATTGATACAAGTAGTGGTCATGTTGAGGTAATTTTGGCAGTCAATGGTTCTTTAGAGCAACCTAATTTACAGGCGTCTTTTCGTAATATTCCAGCACATGAGTGCCGATTTGGTATCGATCTCATAAAACCTATTTTCCAAAATATTACTATGGATATGGGGATTAAAGACGGTATCCTTCATATCCGCAATATTTCAGCAGCCAAGGGAGGGGGCGAGGTTAAGCTTGCTGGCATCATTAATCTCTTTGGCAATAAAAAGGTAAAAACAAGCGTTAATATCAACCTAGCCAAGGCAGAAGTTGTTTATTTTTTACCCTATCTTGATAACTTAAACACAGTCTTGGATGGTGACCTTCAGTTCTCTGGCGACAAGGCCCCTTATTTGCTTAGCGGTCATATTGATATTGTCAAGGCTAAAAGTATCAAGAAAATTGATTTTAAGGCGGAGGTGTTAAACTCACTTAAAGTTGGGGCCGTGAGCGAGACAACATCAGTAGCTACAGATTCACTCCTTGAGTACAATATTCAAATTTCCGCACGTGAAAGTATTCTACTGCGTAATAAAAGTATTAATGCTAACTTGTCAACCAACTTAAAATTAACAGGAAATCAATATCGCCCAATTCTCTTGGGAAATATTCAGATTGGTAAAGGGACTTTCTTTTATAAGCGGGAGTTTGCTATCTCTCGTGGTGAAATTACCTTTGATGACGCTAGTATTATTAGGCCTAAGCTAGATATTCAGGCTTCAGCAGAAGTACTTCCCTACCATGTCTATGTTGTTATCTCAGGAACAAGCGCTAAACCTGTGGTTGATTTGAGCGTTGATCCTCCTTCTCGCGATGATGGGACCACTATTAATTCTTTAGATGCTGTCTTTCTTCTATTGACGGGCTCCCTACCTAGCACCGAGAATCAATCTATCATGCAGCAGGGGGCAGGACTATCTGAAGCTATGAATGTCTACTTTAGTCAGATCCCAATCGAGGATATGATGGAACGTTTGGGGCAAGATAAAGTCTTCTTTTATCCTGATTTTACAACTGATGATCAGGGAAAGCCAGAAGTCCAGGCCAATGCTCTGATTAAGGTAGCAGACAATGTTGAAGTCTTGCTCAAGCAAAGTACAAGTCGCGTCAAATTCCAGGTGCAGGTGCCTATCCATGAAAACATATTGTTTTCTGGCAGTGGCACGCAAAACAACAAGGATGTTGGCGCAACTGAAAAATCGGGGACGGTAACAAGTGAAGCTAGCGTGGATCTTCGTTTTAGGTTTTCTTTCCAGTAATACTGAATTCATGTATGCCTTTCATTGGGTTCTTTCATCGCAACTAGCAGAACGTTTAACTGATCAGGAAGTACGGAAAAAAGTTCCTGCGATTGAAAGTCCTGATGATCTACAAAATCTCCTAGGCGATCTTGTTACGCGCTATCCTTTGACTGATTTGCAGGCCACTTTTAATGGCCAAGAATGGGTTGTAGATGGGCAGCTCGTTGATTATGTAGTTTCTATTGAGATTGCTGTTAAAACCCAAACTCTTCGTAAAGCCTTAGCTAAGACGCAAGCAGGATTTGTTGGTTTACTGGATTTAGTGCAAACACAAAATAGCATTGTTGAATCGTTTAAACGAGATCTTGCTGACAAAGGCTATTATGCGCCGACATTTAAACTAACAAAAACTAAGCTCACAAAAGGCGTCAACTATCTTTTTGATATTGAAGTAGGGCCTCTTTGTCGCGTGAAAAGAGTTCATTACTCATTTAAACGTCTTAAAGACGAAGAAGATATCATCAAAGGGGAAGTTTGCAGCGAGTCAACAGTTCAAAGCAAAGTCGAACAGCTTGAAGAACAAGCTAAAGCATTGGGCTATCGCACTGCAAAAATCAGGTTAGAGGAGCTTAAGCTTGCTGACAACAAAGAATCAGCTGAAGTTATGATTAGTGGCGATCTTGGTGAACGTGTAATTTTTAGCCTTGTAGAAAAAAAGGCTCTTTTTAAAATAAGCGATATTTTCAAAGATGACGATTTTGAAGGTATTGATCCCTATATTACTGATCCCAAGTTGATGTCAGATGAAATTACGAGGCACTTTGTTAATGAAGGCTTTTTGAACGTTAAGCTTGAAAAGGCAAGATTAATCGAGCGCAAAGGTACTAAAGAGTATCGATTTATTGCTGACAAAGGGCCGCAATTTATGATTCGAAATATCATAATTGATGGCAATAAGGTGTTCAGTAGTACACAGCTTATAGAGCTTATAGAGCTTACCACAGCCTGGCAAACTGACATTCCTCTCAAAAGAGAAAATATTGTCAAAGCTATCGAAAGAGTCAAAGGTTTATATGAGCAACAGGGCTATTGGGATGTGAGAATTTCATACCCTGTGATTAATAAAGATCAAGCCAGTGCTCAAGTAGAGCTTATCTTTTTTATTAAAGAAGGAAAGCAAAGAATACTCGATGAGTTTGAATTTACTGGGAATACTTTTTTTACTCAAGATCAGCTGCATCAATTCTACGATCTAAATTTTGGTGATCCTGTTTCTAAAGGGGCTCTTAGAGGGCTTGAAGATACGCTATTAGAAGCCTATTTGCGCAATGGTTTTAACTATTGCAACATCAGTGTTGCAGCATCTAGTGCTATAGGCAAGCGTAATTTACCGACGACAATCAAAGTAAAGATTTCAGAAGGGGTTAGGGTTAAAATAGGCGATATTTTTATTAAGGGCCTTACCTTTACTCATGAAAAAGTTATTCGGCGTGAGCTAAGTTTTGCTAAAGGCGATTGGTATGAACCTGAGCATATATCGGAGTCGCGTCGCGCCCTTCTTGGGCTTGGGTTATTTCGTTCCGTGCAAATTTCACCAAGAGACCAATTAGCGGTTTCCAAACATGGTGAAACTATCGATATTGTTGTTGAGGTATCAGAAGGAAACCATGGTACTTTATCTTTTGGCCCAGGATTCAGTTTTCAGAAGGGATTTCAATATTCTTCAGAGATAGGCTACAACAATATTGGAGGTGAGGGGCGTAAAGTTAGTTTAAGAGGTGCTATTAGTCAGGAGAGGGATCAAGAATCTATTGCTAATCCAGGTGACCAAAAAGGCAAAGTCTTTTTAGGCCGCAAGGTGACATTGGGATATATCGAGCCCTATTTTCTAGGCACTTCCCTTGATGGCAAGATGGCAGTGAGCCATTTAGCAGTTGCTGATACAATTTGGAAGATTAGCAACACGTTTAACGCTTCTGTTACGTATAAGTTTAAGCGCCAGTTTGAAGGCATTTCTTTATCTCCCTACTACAATTATAAGTTAAGTAAAGATGTTGGTAGTCTGTTGCAATATGAGAGTCTTGTTTCTACTGGACCCTCTCGTATTGGCAGGGTTGGCCTAGAAACCCGTATAGATATGAGAGATAATTTGGCTTGGCCAGAAAAAGGCTACTTTGCCCGCTTAGATTTAGCTGACGCCCGTCCATATTTTGGTGGTTCTTTTAATTTCTTCCGATGGGAAGTTTACTTTAAGCAATTTTTTAGAATCATGCACAATCTTGTCTTTGACTATAGTGTTTGGTTTACGGCTTATGAGCGAGTAACCAGCACTGATCATGGCCAAGCTGAAGTTTTACCATCTTCGGAGCGTTTATTGGCTGGTGGCCCTAATAGAGTCAAGGGTTTTCAAAAACAATTAGGACCTTATGTCCGAACGGAAAGTAGTCCAGAGGTTCTCGGTGCAACAAGGCGCAACATTTTATCTCTTGAATTGCGTCAGCGATTCTCACCAAGTTTTGGTGCTTCTCTTTTTATTGATTCAGGAAACAGCTTTTTCTCAGCTGATGAATTAAGTAAGTATAACGATAGATTTTCAAAAGAAAGTGGCTCTAAGAAAACGGTTGAAGATAATTTTCCTTATGGCACAAGTGACTTAGAAAAAAGACCAGACTATTTCTGGAAGCAGCACTACAATTCTTATGGTGCTGGTTTTAACCTTATCACTCCAATTGGTCCTCTAAATCTCTTCCTATCTTGCCCTATCAGTGAGCCGATTTCACAGAAATGTAAAAATGAAGGGGTTTGCTATGAAAGAGGAAGAAGCGAAGATATCTGGTATAAACGCTATCAGCTAGATATGAGTATTGGATCAGAATTTTAGCGAAGCTAGCTCTTAGAGTTTCTCAGGAAGCCACCTGCTTTTGTTAAAGCGATAGACGGATGCATTGTAATAATCATCAATGAATCGAGATAAGATATAGAGATTTTGCTCTTCGTCTAACGCTACCCCGATAATCTGTTTGATTTTTTCTGGCAAAGTTATTTGCCCAATATAAACTGTATGAAAGCAAGATTGAAAGTGCAGCACTAAGACACGATGTTTATTGATATCCACAAGAAGGAGAAATTTATTTTCAGGATCATAGGCCAGGCCTGATAAAGAATTTGAATCTATACTAGGCATATCTTCAACAAAGCAAGCGCGATCTAAAGCGCATTGGCTGGGCGAATCTTTACTACATTCAATGGTTATTAGAGGATAGTCTTGGATGCGGGTTGAGGCAAAGAAGCGAAACTTTGTAGTAGTATCAAGCTTAGGAGCCCTCTTTAGGCCTACAAGCTTAGGACTCTTGGTGCGGTGCAAGGATTTGAGAAACTTAGATCGTAACTCTTTTGTTTCAAAAGGTGCCGCTTCTCCTCTTGAGTCTCTAGGTGGCTTGATCAGATCAAAAACCAAGGTATGCATGCTGATGGTTTCTTTCAGATCCTGACTAAGATAAGACATTGACATCGTAGCGCCATCAAGTAGCAAAAGATGATCATTATATTGTTCAAAAGCCGTCCATGAGGATTCACGATTTGCACTAATAAGAGGGATGCGGCTGCTATCTGTAAATTGCAGGTTAGATTTTGGCGATATCTTAATGTTAGGATCTCGGAAAATCAGGTATTTTTGTTCTTCAGGGAGAAAAAAAGTGCCCTTCTCTGTCTTGATCAGATCAAGAATCGAGCGATGAATGGTTTCGATCGTATCTTCTTTTTGTGGAAATTCAAGTTTTCTAGTCCAAGCCCAAAGCGGCATTGGTAGAATTAGCAAAAAGATAAACAGATGCCTTAAATGCAAGAGATTTGCGATCCTAAACTTAATGAATAGCAAAGGCAGAACTCCATAGAGTGCTAGTTTCAAAGCCGACCTTCTTGCTAAGCCTCGGAATGCTAGGAAAAAAATTTAGGGTTAGGGCAAGAACGATGACAGCTTGCTTCTCAAAAAAAGGTTTTTTGAGAAGAATCTGCGAGCAGCTTCTTCTTAAACCCTCTTTCTTACTGGAATTTCAATTTTGATGAGGCAGCCCTACTTGGGTGGTGTGCCTTTTCTGCCGATTTGCCTATGTCGCTTACAGGAGGATTTTTCTCGTGTCCGCTTTGGCAGAATACTTAGCGAGTTCTAAAAAATCGGAGCGATTGGCTGCCCTTAGTCGTCTTTTGCCCGATGAGCTTGATTTAGCTTTGTTGCGGGATCTTTTGATTATTGGACTTGATGCGGATGAATGCATTGAGCTTCTGCGGATTTGTCAGCCTGAAAATAAGATTGCTTTTGAATATTTGGTTATGGAGGGGGTAGCCTTATGGGATCAAAATGTTGCTGCCTTTGCTTTACGGCAATGGGTGGCTAAAACAGACTGTCGCCTTTGGTATTTTGCTGTCGCTATTCTTCGATCACCACTACTTTCCCAGCGTCTTCGCTATACAATCCTCGAGATCTCACCAGCATTTGCAGGCAAGCAGGTGGTAGAGATTGTTCTAGAAGCTGAAGGAATTGAGGATCTATCACCTACATTTTATGGTTTATTGCTA
>CALBMD010000377.1 GCA_937896265.1 uncultured Pseudomonadota bacterium | reverse complement strand
AATAGCAATAACAAAACAATAGTAATAAACGAACGAAATTGAGTTCGGAGGCAGCATGATTCGCGCTGGCGTAGCCAAGTTTCCCAATTCGGCCCATCTCTTTAAATTTTGCCATAAAGTCTTGGCCGACCAAAAAGGAGGTAAGGTTCACGATCAGGAGGTCGGTGCTGTTTTGAATTTCAATCCGTCTGATTGTAGTCACTGGAAGCGGGGCGAAAAAAATGTTCGTTCTGTTTTTGCTTTAGCTAAATTAGCGGAGCAGCTTGGGCTTGAAGTATCCTTAGTTCATGATATAGCCGCGGGGGCAATTGGTCTTGATGAGGCTTATTTTGAATATTTAGAGGCACGTAATTTCCGTAATGCGACAGCAAGTATTGCTCGTCATGGATTTGAACTCGATGCAGTTAGAAACCGCGTGGACATGTTTGTCGCTGACCTTCATGCAAAAATTGACTTTTTGACTCCTCCTTTATATCTACCGGAAGTATTTCGTTTTTTTCCATTCATTGCTACTCAAAGCATTGATATGCTTGATAAGCTAAGTCGTATTCTGCGCGTTAAGCAAGGGCAGTATATGATTCAGTTTAAAAAAGGAGAGCTTAAGCCGCAGACTCGTATGAGCCTTAGCAAGGATCTTGCTCGTATTCTGTTTGAAGCCGAGCGCTTGCGATTTGCTACATTAGGCCCCCTTGATGCTAGCGTCGTTGAGTTTGAAAAATTGCTTTTTTGTAGCTCGCTTTTGGTGCCTAAGGCTATTTTAGCTGAAGAGATGGCTAAACTTAACTATCGACAAAATATTATAGCTGAGCTTGCCACCCTCTTTTGGGTGCCAAAATCTTTGGTGAGCTTTCAAGTTCAAGATATCTTACGCAGAGGCAAGCCTGTTCATTCTATAGTAACTTCAGTTGAAAAATCTATCCACGCCTAGATAAATATCTCGGCTGGTATGGTTCTGTTATTATAGTTTGAAGCCATAGTTCGCCCGTATGCGCCACAGGCATCAATGACAAAAATATCGCCATGCTTGGGCTCAGCTACAAGTCGCTTGTAACCCAAAAAATCGCCGCTTTCACAAATTGGCCCTACGATATCAGCAGTAATTTTATTTGTATCAAAAAGCCTGCTCAAATTTTCAATTCGGTGATAAGCCTCATAAAGCGCAGGTCGGATTAAGGCATTCATGCCGACCTCAAGGCCAATATAAGTTTTGTCTTGTTTCTTTTTTATTTGTGTCATTTTGGCAAGAAGGATACCACTTCTGGCTACGAGAAAGCGCCCTGGCTCAATCCATAGTTCAAGTCTTTGATACTGTTTTTGGAAAAGTGCTAAATGCTCCTGGATTTGGTAAAAATCAAGATTGGCCATTTCATAGTTTTCTTGCACGCCAAAGCCACCTCCAAGGTCAATAAAACGAACTTCAGGTAGGTCTGAGATGTACCCAGCAAGAAAATGCGCTGTCCTGGCCCAGTTGGTTGCATCAAGGATTCCCGAACCAACATGAGCGTGTAGGCCTACGATAGCAATCTTATACTGCTTACAGATGGCTTTGGCCTTGTGAAGGTCTAAAATAGGTAGGCCAAATTTTGAACCATCGCCGGCTGTTTGGGTATAACGGTGATGTCCTTGGCCTTGGGACGGATCAAGGCGTAAGATAATGGGTTTTTCTTTGAAAACTTCAGGGAATGTTTCAAGAAGATAAATGTTATCGACGGTTACTAAAATATTCTGGGCAAGTGCGAATTGATACTCGCTAATGGCTGCAAAATTGGGAGTAAAAAGAATGCGAGAACTTGCTTGTGGGAAAAGACTAAGAATAAGCTTTAGTTCCTCTATAGAAACACAGTCAAAGGAATAGCCAAGTTCATACATCTCCTTAAGAATTTCAGGATGAGAGTTGGCTTTAATAGCATAGAAGGTGCGCTTAACTGATTTTAAGATACTTATTTCTTTGGCTCGTTTCCTAATTTCGTCTACTTTGTAGACATAAGCTGGAGAATGAGTGATAGCTAGCTTGAGAAGTTCTTCTTGATTTTCAACCCACCAGGGTTTGGGGTATGATGAGCTTTTCTCGCTTGTTTTCACTAGAATCTCCTTATACAGTGGTTATAGCGCGAAGATATCGGAGCGTCCTTTGATTAGAAATCATCCCCAAATTTGTCTCTTTCAGCCTGAGATCCCGCAAAATACAGGCAATATTGGTCGCCTCGCAGCGGCAAGTGGCTGTCGTTTACATCTTATCAAGCCTTTTGGCTTTAGGCCTGATGATAAAAACTTGCTCCGCCCTGGTCTTGATTACTGGCCGTTTTTGGATCTTGAGATTCATGATGATTTAGATGGACTGCTTTCTCTTTTTAGACCAAAGTCATTCGCCTTTTTTTCGAAAAAAGCAAAAAAAGTGTATTACGACATGCCTTTGGAAACTGAGCTGATCTTGTTCGGTAGGGAAACATCAGGATTTCCAGATGAGCTATTTCAGAAATATCCAGATTCATTTTATAGTATCCCCATATATCACCCAGGGGTGCGCAGTTTAAACTTGGCTAATTCGGTATCTATTGTTCTCTATGAACTACTGAGACGGAAGCATTACCATGATTTTAAAGCCTAAAAAACCAGAGCCGACATGGCTCGCTAGCTTTATCAAGCCTAATATCCTAAAAGGTAAGGCATATTCTATTCAAAAAGAAGCGATCACCGTAAAACTAGATCAAAATGAAAGCCCGTATGATTGGCCGCAAGCTATGAAAGAGCGAGTGTTAGCTGATCTGGTTCAACAAAAATGGAACCGCTATCCTGATGGCTATTCAACAGAAATCCAAGAGCTTTTAGCCAAAAAACTAAATATTACACCTGAGTCAATTTTTTTGGGTCCAGGCTCTAACATATTGATCGCTAACCTACTTTTACTTTTGACAGCCCGCAAAGAAACTCGCACCTTAGTGGCGACCCCATCTTTTCCTCTCTATGCTGAGTGCTTGAGGAATTATGAAGCGGAGCATGCACCTTGGTATCTTACGGATGATTTTGAATACGATGTTGCGAAATTAAAATCATTAGGGCCTTTTTCATTACTCGTCTTAGCCTCGCCTAATAACCCAGTTGGTAATGTTCTTTCAAAGAAAGATTTGGTTTTCCTGTTGAAAGAATATCCACAAAGCTATTTTTTAGTCGATGAAGCTTATTATGAATTTGTTGACGAGTCTTTTCTCGATTTGCTTGGTGAACATGCTAACCTTATCTTAGTTCGCACTTTCTCCAAAAGCTTAGGAGCTGCAGGTGTACGGATTGGCTATGTCTTGGCGCATGAATCCATTTTATGTGAGCTAAAAAAGATTACTGTTCCTTACTTGCTTAATCATTTTTGTGCTGCAGTCGCACGTGCTTGCCTAACAGACGACAGCTTTCTCAATTGGACGAAAGAGGTGCGAGCAGGCATCATCTTGGAAAAAGAAAAAATATTTAAACGTCTTGCTGAAATTTGTCCCAGCAAGGGTATTTTTGTTTTTCGATCTTGGACTAATTTTTTGCTGCTTCGTTGTGCCAGCCAAGAACAAGCAGAAAACCTCACGCGTCATCTTGTCAAAAACGATATCTTAGTGCGAAACGTTAGTGCAGGACCAAACCTTACAGGCTGCTTAAGGGTAACTGTTGGTAATTTAGAAGAAAATGCCAAATTTTTGGCAGCCATGGCTCATTTTTGATGAGGATCAAAAATAGACAAGGATTTTGTTGGCGCCCAGCGGACTTGCGTTGGATCTTTGATGAGGCTCTTTTGCTCTAAATATGAAAAATGAGTGCATATTTCAAGATCAGAGCAGATGAGAGCTCCTGAAATGCCAGTCGCTTCCCAAAAGTCTGGCAAAATGCCGTTTGTTTCCCAAATGAGCGGACGAGTAGGTGTTAAGACGCCAAAATCATTAAGAATTATCTTTTTTACTGCTAAGTCACAAGCTATAGTATTGGCAAGCTCCCCCAAGGTTGACTTGGCAAGCTCTTGTTTTTCAGAAGGATCGCTGGCTAGATGTAGAACTTCTGCAAATGTTTCATTTACAGTCCTGCTGTCAAATCCAAGCAAGATGCAGAGTTGATACTTTTTATTGCAAAGGCCAATTTGTGAGATGAAGGGTGATCGAAAGGAAGGAAGGTTTTCTTCTTTTACGACATTAGGTTTTGTTGCAAAATCTTTTCCAAACAGAGTTTGAATTGCTTGGAAAGATGTTGCATGTAATTCATTCAGATAGTCTCTTTTCATTTCGCTTCCTTGCTTCAGTAATATGCTTTCTATTATACTCTAAAGCCCTTGTCTTTATGTTGTGCTATAATGGCATCAGATCCATGATTCTATTTTAAAGCAGGAGTCTAATGTGACGAGAGTCGCGATAGTCGACGATGCCCTGTTGATTCGTATGCAGCTAAAAAAATTCTTTGAAGAGAAAATGCATTTTGATGTGGTTGCACAAGGAGCAGATGGCAACGATGCAGTTCGCATTTTCAGCGAAAGAAAACCTGATTTGATGACTTTAGATTTAACGATGCCCAATAAGAGTGGTGTCGAATCGATTCGAGAGATCATGCAGCAATTTCCAGAGGCACGTATTTTGGTAGTTAGCGCTATCAAAGATTCAGCAATGATTACAGAAGCACTACAACTTGGAGCAAAAGGTTTTATCAATAAACCCCTGCAATTTGCATCTGAGGAGTTTGTAGGTGTCCTTAAAGAAGAAATAGAAGAAGCTCTTAAGGCTTAGGTCTATCAATGAGCAATAGATTTCAAATACTGCTTGTTAGCCCTGAAGCCAAAACCATAATAGAACCTTGGCTTATGCAGGTCGGCAACCAAGCTCATATTATCAAAGTATCTTCTTTGCAAAAAGCCCTGCGTCATCTGCAACGAAAAGATTTTGATGCTATCATCTATAGAGTTCGGGCACAGTCTCGCACTAATCTTGATCATCTTGAAACTCTTCATAAAGCAGCTCCAAAATCCTGTTTGATGGCGCTTTTAAACTCAACTCAGTATGCTGATGGTTTAGCAGACAAGGCCATGCGCTCAGGAGTATCTGAGTTTTTGATATCAGAAGAATTAACAAACTTAAATTTCTCCCGGATAGTGCGCATAGGTATTCAAAGAAAAAAACTATCGATTGGTAAACAGAGCCCACCTGTTACTAGTACTTCTGATCCCTTCGCTAGTTGGAGCACGACAAAAGCGCTTGGTATTAGCCGCAAAAAACAGATTCGCCTATGCCTTCTGACTAACAATGAAACCAATCGTTTAAAAACGCTCGAGTCTCTAGCTGGTTTACCTCTGAAAATATGGACATATACTAACTTAGATGCTTTTTCGCAAGAATCTCGGGCGCTTATGTTCGATTTGGTATTGCTTGTTCATGTTTCTAGCTCAGACATTGCATCTTTGCCAGATATTGTCCGAAAAAATCTCAAATCATCTACTATCCTTGTTGCAGGTGATCATAGCGCAGAGGTGCAGAGTTTATTGAGTAAAGATGGATTTAGCTATGTTCAAGAGTTTAACTCTGATGATCAAAATCAGGACCAACTGTGTCAACTAGGCTTTGCCTCAAAAGAAAGAAGAATCTACCAGGATTTGCGTCAAGAGATTTTGAGCAAAAGGCGGTTGAAAATACTCGTAGTTGGCTTTTTTACCTATCAAAATGAGCTTCGTGAAATCTTAGAAGATATAGACTGTTTTTATGAATTGATTCAAGAGTCAGATAGACCATCACAACCATTTGATCTAATCATCACAGAATTGCAAGCAATTAAAGAGCAGTTTGGTGAAAGTACAAAATGCTTAACAATCGATGGTTCCATTCCTTTTAATAAAAAATCCTTGCTTCAAGGTCTGCTAGAATGTCTAAAAGAATCCTCCTGATCTTTGCTATAATTAGAGTAGCCAATTAGAAATTGTTTGGGGAAGATCAATGTCCGACGAAGACAAGACCATTATTGCGCCTTTAGCGCAAATTCGTGAAAGCGAGAACCTCAAAAAAAAAGCAATTCCTAGCTTAGTTCAATATAATGGCGCTCAACTAGGAAAAAGATATCTACTTGACAGGGTTTCTGTAACGCTTGGTCGATCGCTTAATGCAGATATCTGTATTAGCGAGGCCAGTGTCTCAAGATTGCATGCAGTCATTTCTCAAAAAATCGACAAAATCTATATCGAAGATACAGAAAGCGCCAATGGTACGTTTATTAATGATAAAAAGATTTCTTCAAGTGTCCTTAAAGATCAGGATATGGTGCGTCTTGGGACAGTTCTCTTAAAGTTTTTTGCCTCAGACAATGTTGATAGTATGATCCAAGATAAAATCTATCGAATGGCAACAATAGATGCTGGGACACAGATATTTAATAAACAGTATTTACTTGATACCCTTGGCAGCGAGTTTAAGCTATCCAAAAGCTCTTCTCGACCTTTATCGATTATCTATTATGATTTAGACCATTTTAAAATGGTAAACGATCGATATGGTCATAATATTGGTGATCAGGTATTGCGTGAAAATGCTCAGTTGGTTAAAACTGTTATTCGTAAGGAAGATGTTCTTGGTCGTTTTGGGGGGGAAGAATTTATTGTTATCTTACCAAACACCGATATCAACACGGCATTTGAACTTGCTGAACGGATTCGCAAAATTTGTGATAAAGAGCGTTTCGAACTCGAATTCGAGGTAGATGGGCAGAAGCAGATGAGCTCTCATCAGCAGACTATTTCTATCGGTGTTTCAGAAATATCGCATGCTATGAGCACGCCAATAGATCTCTTAGAGTCTGCGGATAAAAAACTTTACTTTTCGAAGCAAAATGGTCGAAATCGGGTGACTCGCTAATGTTTAAATCTTTTGAAGCTGTAATTTTTTGCTTGTCGTTGATGGTAACAAGCTGTTCTTTTAACGCTAATGAAATTACGCAATTTGCTATGCCTTATGAAGATCAAGGCTATTCTATAGCTTTGACTAACGCCACACGTAGTGCTGATATTTTTCGCAATTTTGAAACAAAATATTTGATCAGAACTACCTATTTGTCTCCTGACTTTCGCAAAGCAATGTCTGATCGTGTGCAAATGCTCTATGAGCAAACTCAAAGTAGCTTTGGAGAAGCTCAAACTAAAGTTGGTTTTTTTGTTTCTATTTTTGGTCCAGAGAGTGAAAAGATCGATCTTGATGACCAGAAGCTTTGGAGTGTTATCGTTGAAACAAAGAATTTCAGGTCAACCCCCATTATGATTCGCAAACTCAAAGATAAAAGGCGCTGGCAGGCTTTCTTTCCTTATGTAGATAAATGGAGTTCTGAGTATTTTGTTTTATTTGATCATCCCTCGTTTACGCCAAGTGCTGAAAACTTGGTGGAGAAAGTTCCCTTGCGGTTAACTTTCTCAAATAGTGATGCTAAAGTTGTCTTTACTTGGTAACTAAGGTCTATCTCATAAAAATGGAAATTCCAGCAAGAAAAACATTTTTCTGGAAGACCAAATGCATCGTCCAAAATCCTTCCGTGCTGGCAAAAAATAAACAAATTTTATATCTCGGATCCAAATTTCTAGTTGTGTGCTGCGATGCGAAGCTAGTCCCTTGCGGGCGTTGCTTTGTTGTCGAGAAATACTCATGTTCCAGTATGTACACTGCAGTTTCGCTCCTCCTAACGTCTTGCACCCAACCGAACTCGAAATTCTATGGATTTATTGGTAAACTTCAAAAAATTATATGAGATAGCCATGCTTGGTAATTACACCTGGAAGCTCTTTTCATTTTATTTCTTACTTTTTGCTATTGCCTATCATTGTCCAGCAGGAGCTAATTTAGAATACGAATTCAGCACTGCCTCAATCCTTTTGACTGTGTTTTTTGTCCCTATCGCAGGTCTTTATTTTTCTAGACCTAGGGAGCTCATGTTTGGTGCGAGTCTTGGTTTTTTGGCTTATATGATGATAGGAGAGCTATTTTTTTTCACTAACTACTGCTCCTGTAGTATTGAAGGCTATCGTTTCTGGATGGGCTTTAATCTCTTGCCAGCTTGGTTTATGGCTCATGGCTTAGCCTTGGGGTATGGGCGAGTAAAAGCAAAAATAGGCAATCTTCGTCTTACTTTACTGCATGTTTCTCTGTTGGCAATCTGGTTCTTCTTTGATGCTCTAACGCTATGGTTTTTTCCCCAGAAGCGTCTTACAAGCCTTTTTTTTGGTCACCTGCATGGTCCTATTTATGACGAGTTTATTCCTCTTGATGCCGATATTTTTTTGTTGCGTGGCATGCACTTTGCTATTTTTTTATTGTTAATAGCTATCACAGCGTTTGTAAAAACAAAGAGACAACTTTTAACTAGTCTTAGTCTTCTTGCACTTTTTTTGCTAGCTGAGGTCTTCTTTCGCCAATCTCGGCCCTCGCTGGCTTTTGGCGTTAGCTCTCTTCGTCAAAAACTCAGTGAGCAGCGAAAAGGAGAGGGCTATGAACTTTATTTTCCTTCTGAGGTAGCAAAAGAAAAGAATTTAGTATTGTTTGAACAGGAGCTTCGATTTCATTTGAGTGAGCTTCGTGCTTTTTTTAGCAAAGATGTGCCTTTGGTTCAGGTCTATGTTTATCGGGATGAAGAGCAAAAAAAACTGCTTTTTGGTGCAGGAAGCACCGATGTGACAGATATTGTGACACCATCTATACACCTACAACTTACCAAATGGCCGCATCCTAGTCTTCGCCACGAGCTAGTGCATGCTCTTAGCTCTAAATGGGCTTATTTTGGTTTAGGTTTTCACCCGAATATGGCGTTTACGGAAGGGCTTGCTGTTTCTCTTGAATACCAAGATCGTCCCTATAGCCTCCATGAAGCGGCTGCTTTTATTCTGTTTAATGAAAAGACTTTTGAAGTCTCTGAACTCCTTTCACCACTATTTTGGTTAGAATCTGCGCCTGAGGCATACACTGTTGCAGGTTCCCTTCTTAGCTATATACGCGATCATTACGGCTTAAAAAAGGTTTTGGCGATTTATGGTGGCACGACAGTTGCAGAGGCGATTTCCATCGATGAGGCGGTGCTTAAGAGTGAATATTTGACTTTTTTACAAAGCAAAATAAACGACCAAGCTTCACTTTATTTTAAATCTAGGTTTAAAAACGAGGGAGTTTTTGCCAGAGTTTGTCCCCATAGTCTTGCAGATTATGAGCAAGAAAATGGTTATTGGCTTTCTTTAAGGCGCCCTGCAGGTTGGCTGCCTAAGAGCGATTTTAACGCTTGGTATAGAAAGTTAGACCCACAAAATACTTATGCTCTTTATTTGGAGTTAAGTGCAAAGGCTAGAGGAGAGAAAGATAAGAAGCAGGTGCTTGCTTCTATGGAGCCTTATCTTGAGAAATGGGAGAGCGATCTTAATATTACTAAGTTATTGCTCCTTAAAAGTGATCTACTTGCTTCTACTATGCCGGTAGAAAGTCAAGCGATCATAGAAAAGCTTTTGCTACTGAGCAAAAAGAAAATTTTACCAGAGGCATTGCATCGTAGCCTTTATCTGCGAACTATGTTAACAAAGCCTGCTCTTATGCCTTGGCGTCAGTACCTTGCAGGCCTGGGTCAAAAGCCAGCTTTTCATATCAAAGACAAGCCTTCTTTTGCTCTTTCTTATTTAGAGTTAGTGAATCAGGTGACAAAGTTAAGCAAGGAGCAGCTTTTGTATTTTCATTCTTTTACTTTGGATGCGAACTTGGACAAGTTGCTGCAAAAAAACTGGCACAAAAATCTTGCTATTGCCGCATTATATCTTGAGCAAAAAGAGATTGCTTTAGAACACATCAATACCATAAGTTTGATGGGAATCTCTGACTCTGAAGCAGAGTATTTAGTTTTTCTGGCTAAATTCATGCTATCTGTTAGTTAGTCTTTGGCGCTTTCGCGCCAAAGACGTTCTGCGACGCGAAGCTAGTCCCCTGTGGGAGTTGCTTTGTCGTCGCAGCACAAAAGGCACGCAAGTATTTCTTTCTTGCGAAGAAGCTAAGATAGAGCCTTGATTGATCACGTGAAACATGGAGACAGCGCCAATTATTTGCCTTGCGGGGTAGCTTCTTCTGGTTTTAGGATGTGGAAAAAGGGGAAGATGCCATGGCAAAAATGAAAGCATTGGTTAAAAAATATCCGCAAAAAGGTCTTTGGATGGAAGAGGTGCCTATACCATCCTTTGGTGCTGATGAGGTGCTTCTTAAAATCAAGAAGAGCTCTATTTGTGGCACCGACTTGCACATTTACAATTGGGATGATTGGTCAAAACAAAATATAGCTTGTCCAACTATCCTTGGGCACGAATTTGTCGGCGAAATCGCTGAGGTAGGTGATAAGGTTACTCACCTAAACGTTGGCGATATCTGTTCGGCAGAAGGACATCTTACCTGCGGTATTTGCCGTAACTGTACGGCGGGACTTCGGCATCTTTGTCGTTCTACAGTCGGAGTGGGTGTGCATCGAGCTGGTGGTTTTGCAGAATATTTATCTCTGCCTGCTGGAAATATCTTCAAGTTACCTAAAGATATCGATGCAGATCTTGGGGCTATCTTTGATCCCTTTGGCAACGCTGTTCATACCGCTTTATCTTTTGATTTAATTGGAGAGGATGTTCTTATCACTGGAGCTGGGCCTATTGGTATTATGGCAGCTGAGGTCGCTCGTTTTTGCGGCGCCCGTCATATTGTGATTACAGATATCAATCCTTACCGTCTCAAGCTTGCAGCAAAACTTGCTAAATGCCATGTCATTAATCCCAAAGAGCAGCGTTTAGAAAGCGCTATGAAAGATCTTGGGATGAAAGAAGGGTTTGATGTTGGTCTGGAAATGTCAGGCAACCCAGCAGCATTTAAAGATATGATAGCTGCAATGAATCATGG
>CALBMD010000376.1 GCA_937896265.1 uncultured Pseudomonadota bacterium | reverse complement strand
TTTTGTCCGTTTTACTTGGGCAAAAGCCTCTTTGCCTTCTGGTTTCGCCTCTTCAGCGACGCTGACCAAGCTACTATTTAGGCTTATACACAGCGCTAAAATGCTCCATTGTCTTGATTTATGAAAGAATTTTGTCATAAGAATCGTAAGCCTTTTCTAAAGCAGTAATGGGACTAATAGCCAATATTAAATATAAATCGGTAATCCCCAAAGGACTTTTTTTCTTCAATATAAGGATAGGCCCACTCAAAACGAAATGGAGCAATTGGTGTCATCCATCTGATACCAAAACCTACATCTTTGCTATAACTATCAAAGCCAGTTTGGTTCTCTTCTCGCTCTGAATAAACCTTGCCGATATCAGCAAAAACAAGAGATTTTATACCAGCTTGCGGGATCAATGGGACAAAATATTCAAACTGCCAGTAAACCTTTTGGTTACCCCCGTAGTTGAAATCCGTATTAGAACCAAGAACGCTTAACCCTCTACGCACTGAGGGGCCAATTGCGCCAAAGCCAAAGCCGCGCAGATCATTAAACCCCCCTAGGCGGTAGCGCTCACTGCTAGGAATATCCTTGCTACCCCAAGGTAAAAGCTGACCAGCAAACATGTGCGTTTTAAAATAGGTGCGAAAAGACTCACCAAACTCAAGCGGTAGATAATGTTCAACATCAAGAGAGGTTTCTTGAAATTGGAAATCACCGCCAAGAACTCTACCCACAAATTTTTGATTAAGGAAAACGTCACTACCTTCAGTCGGATCTATCAGGTTGTCAAAATGACGTCTAGAAACTCCCATAGAGAGGGAGTTTTTAATACCACTACGAGAACTTCCTTCAAGAAGCTCCACTTCTCTAGCATTTTTTAGCTGATCAAGAAGACTATGCGTTACGCGAAAGATTGACCGCACATGCTCAAACATGGCTCTACCAACGCTCAAAGCAACACTTTTCTCAAGTTCTGGCACCGGTAGGTCTGGGGTATAATAAGTTTCTCTTCTTTGATAAGAAAAATTAAGTCCCAAGGACCAAGGACCGTCATCAACCTTAGGGTTGTAAAAGCCAGCTGTAGCTTCATAACTTTCTTTGCCGCCATACTTTAGCGTTAAGTTAGTGTTGATGCCGTAGCCTGATTGATTTTTCTCATCATAGCGGCCCTGACCAAAGAAAGTTTCATTCGTTTCGCCACGAGGTGAATAGCCGACGGCCATTTGCAGCTGACCTGTTGGCTTTTCTTTCACCTTAATCTTTAGGTTTAAGACATCGACTTCTTTATCATCGCGTTCTTTTAGAAATTGAACTTCTTCAAAAAAGCCAAGCCTATTAACGTTCATTCTAGATTCAGCTAGACGGGTACCTGAGTAAAGTTCAGAGTCAACCACTTCAAGCTCTCGACGGATAACATTATCGCGAGTTTTAGTGTTGCCTACAACTTCCATACGACCAAAATAAACTTTCTGGCCTTTGGCAATATGGTAATCAATGTGCACAAGCCGCTTTTCGCGGTCATATTTGGTTCGCGGATCAACATCAACATAGGCGTAACCAAGATCGCCATACTTATCAACTAGCATTTCGATATCTTTGGTAAACTTTGAGTAGCGAAACAAATCATCGTTTTTGAGCACCATCCAGGCGATTAGATCTTTATCTTCGTAAAGCCCCTCGCCTACATCACCTGAAACTTTGATGCTGCCTACTGAGTATTGAAGACCTTCTTCGATATCAAAATTGACCCTGACAAAGTGTTTATCTGGATCAAGTAAGGCTAAAGGCTTTGCAACCTTGACCTCAGCAAAACCAAAATCTTTGTAATAAAAGGTAATAAACTCTTGGTCCCTGCTTAAATTAGCATCCTGAAACATCGATGGCGCGCCCAAGCCAGCACTCCAGCGAGTATAAGGCTTGGAAGTTAATTTATCTATAATATCGCCATCTGCAAAAAATTGGTTGCCCAAAAGAAATACATCACTAACAAGAACTTTGCCGCTTTCATCGACATGAAAGATGAGCTCAACCTCATTTTCACCTTTTTTGTTCAAGTTGTAGCTGACACGAGATAAATAGAAGCCTTTTTCAATATATTTCTTCTCGATTAGGTTCATGTCAGAGGTAATCGTGCCCTCATTGACAATCGTGTAAAGCTTGGTTTCTAAACTATCCTTAAGATCATCTTCTGTGATCTCATCCATGCCACTAAAAACAATGCTTGTAATAGCTGGCTTTTCTTTTACTTCAATCACCAAGCGAATACCGCCTGCTATAGACTCTTTGGAGAAGCGGATATCTGAGAAGTAGTTGATGTCATATAAAGCAAGGATATCGGCTTGCACTTTTTCTTTCGAAAGCGTCGTCCCTTGTTTGGTTGCTATCAACTCAACAATCGCAGAAGTCTCTACCTTGCCATTTCCTTCAACAATGATTTCTTTAATAAGCTCTGCCTGGGCCACTAGGCGATGGCTAAAACCCAATAAAATAAAAAGAAGGGTTGCTAAGTATTTCAAACAACGCCCCCATCAATAATCTTGCCGTCTTCCATTACTATTTCCTGAGGAAGTCTAGCTGCTAATTCCTGGTCATGCGTCACAAGCATCATAGTAATCTTCTGCTTAGTACATAAATCAAGAAGAAGATCTTGCACTGCCAAAGACGTCTTTCTATCTAAGTTACCTGTCGGTTCATCTGCTAAGAGCAAAGGCGGCGACATCAGAAGAGCACGAGCAATAGCTACTCGCTGCTGCTCCCCTCCGGATAATTCTGATGGCCGGTGGTTTTCTCTAGCGCTCAGCTGCACCCAACTTAAAACTTCTCTAGCTCTTTCGCGGACAACTTTATTTTTGAGGCCAGCGATAATGCCAGGCATCATAACATTTTCAACAGCTGAGAATTCAGCTAAAAGATTGTTCATTTGAAATACAAACCCGATCGTTGAGTTTCGAAAAAGCGAGGCTTCTTGGTCATTCATGGTGGAAACATCCGTCCCATTGATAAAGACCTTACCGTGCGTAGGCTTATCTAGAGTACCGACAATATGTAACAGGGTACTTTTGCCAGCTCCTGACTTACCCATCAAAGCGCAAACATCTCCTTGCCGCAACTTCAAATTAAGACCTCGCAAGGCCTCTACTCGCTGCGATTCAACTTGATAGACTTTACTTACGTCGGTTAAAACGACGGCAAAAGAACCGTTATGTTCGCTCACAAAAACCTCAAACCAGAGCCTGGGTCTTGTTTAGCAGCTACCAACGCTGGATACAAAGCCGAGACCAAACTGAGCGCTAAAGCGCTAAAACAAATAACCACATACTCAAACGGCAAAAACTTCACAGGAACAGTCTTCTGATTATAGACATCAGGAGGTAGATCCAATTGAAAAAACCACAACAGAAGACAAAGACCAACACCAGTTATTAAGCCTAGAGCAACTCCCAAGCTACCAATCGTCAAGCCATGTGTCAAAAATAGTTTCGCAATTTCTCTTGTTTGCATGCCTAACGATTTAAGAAGGGCCACCTGCGGCCTCTTATGGTAAACAGTCATCATCATAGTGCCGCTAATTGAAAAGGTCGCTACTAAGACAATAAGCAATAAAATAGCGCCCATTGTAAACTTCTCTAGCTTTAGCGCAAAAAGCAAAGACTTATTCGCAACTTTCCAGCTGGAAATAAGAAGGCCTGGTGCATTTGTTAAATCCTTCTCAAAGAAATTGATCTCTTCTGGATCCTCAAAATTAATTGCCACACCAGAAATCCACTCACCCTCTTCAAGAGAATAGTCATAATCAGCCATAAATTTGCGGCCATAGTCTAAGGAGACAACAGCATATTGCAAGTCATAACGAGGCAAATCAGTTTGAAAAATACCCACGATCTCAAAGAAAAGACTTGGAATACCGCCTGAAAGGACATCGCCAACATTAGTCTGCGGACTTAAAATGGCTACCTTGTCACCGATATCGGCGCCTAACTGCACTGCAAGGCTTTCACCAAGAACAATCTTTGGCACATGATCAGGACCCGATCTCTCTTCTAAATCCTTAAGAGAGCTTAAACTTCCCGATATCATCGCTGCAGAAAAACCCCAAAGCCTACCGCCTAAGCCTGGATCGATACCAAAAAGGGTCACTGAGGCGTGATTTTTGCCCTTCTTTAAAACAACGTCTGATTTTGTAAAAGGCTCTATGCCTTGAGCAGTGGGAAACAACCTACTAAATTCAATGAGGGGGTACTCTTTTAAACTAAAACCAACAGTTTGGTTCTTAGCCATTACTTCTGCATGGGGAAGCCCTTTGAACATCTTGGCTTTCAAATCGCTTTCAAAACCACCCATCACCGAAAGAACGAGTACCAAAGCTGCCACGCCGATTGCTACACCCAAGACCGAAATCACCGTCATAAATGACAGGCCGCGCCTTTTAGCAGAAGAAATTTGGCGCCAAGCAATCCAAAAAAAATAAAGGCTACTAGCGCGACGACGTTCCAAAATCTCTCCTGCTCGACTGAAGATGCTCCCGGCACTTTAAAATACACAGGTTTTAAGGTCTCAACAATCTTATTTCTTTCCATGACGGGAAGGGATACACTTCAAAAGCACTCTAGGGATTAGTTCAAAAAATGAAGCAGTTAATTTACGCCGATTACAATTCAACTTATCCAACAGATAAGGAACACTTACAAGAGCTAACCAGACTTTTGCTTGAAGCACCGGGAAATCCGTCAAATATCCATGAGCACGGCCGCAAGGCAAAGCTTTTGCTTGAAGATGCCAGGACACAAATTGCTTCTGGTTTTGGCAAAGGTGAAATTATTTTTACTTCCGGGGCCACAGAAGCGAATAACTGGATGGTCTTTAATGCCATTGAAAAATACCAAAATCACCCTGCACCCATTGCTATAAGCGCCGTTGAACATCCTTCTATAGGGCAATATTGTCGCTTTCAAGAGCACAAAAAGCGCTGCACGCTGGCTTTCTTGGGGGTTGATAAAGACTGTCTTCTTAAAGAAGAAGACATCGATGCTAAAATAAGCAAAGAGACTTGCTTTGTTTCCTTAATCCATGTGAATAACGAGACAGGTGCCATCCAAGATATCTTTCGCATAAGCGAGGCCATTCGTCGTAAAGCCCCTTCCGCCTTCATTCATGTCGATGGCGTGCAAGCATACGGGAAGCTAGATTTGAGCTGGCTTGACCAATCTCCCATCAATAGCTATGCCGTTTCTGGGCACAAGGTTGGTGGTATCAAAGGGATAGGTTGCTTATATTTACCTAAAAAAGGAACAGCTCTTTTACCATTGCTTTTAGGTGGTGGCCAAGAAAGAAACAGACGATCTGGTACAGAGAACATGGCTGGAGTGCTGTCTATGTCGCTTCGTGCGCAAAACCTTTCTCAATACCGCAACCGTATTGCTGACCTCAAAGTATTGAAAGAAGCTTTTCTCTCAGAAGCAGCAACCATCGAAGGTTTTTGTTTCCATGGCAACTCAGCTTCGCAAGTGCCCAGCACAATTAACTTTCACCTAGGCGAAAAGCCTGTAACCAAAATTCTATTCACCTTTGAGAGCCATGGCATATGCGCATCAACTGGCAGCGCTTGCTCCTCTGGCAGCCCTACCCCTAGCCCCGTACTGAAAGCTATGGGCTTTTCTGACCAGATTGCTTCAAATTCAATAAGGTTAAGTTTTGGCGCACCAACAACAAAAGCAGACATTGACACTATTTTGGCAGCTTTAAGAAAAATTTAGACGCTAAGGTGACAAAAAGAAGGTCCACCCTTAGAGAAATCCCAAGAAACTCGACATGCTCTAAGGTGGTTGTAGATGCCTTTAATTAAGGCTTATGAAGAAAACAGGCAGGGAGGCAAAACTCAGCACACAAACTCACCTTATTGTCATTTCGCTTAGAAACGCCATTTGAGTGTAGTTTAAGTACCATGTCAATTACCTTGATAGAATGAGTTACAAATTCAAGTTGCTCAAGAATTCGGTATTCTGCCAAATAACTTTATATAAATACCCCATACAGAAATATTTACCTAATAATTCATGGCTGTTGTGGCAAGAGATTGCAGCCAAAAGCGGTTTCCCAGCATATTTTTCTAATTGGCTTGTAGTTACAAGCTAAAACATCTATGGCTAAAGAGAGAATCCAAGATATTAAGTCGCTGGCGCGAAATTCTAAATGGCGGTGTTGGCTGCAAAAATCTCCTAGCCGTACTGAAATGTACTGTCTTCGTGGCGATTTTATTTGCCACCTTATCATTTTAGATTTGGTACTAGCGTTGTTTCGTAACTTCGCGCCAGCGACTATTTATAAAAGGGGAAAGCCATGGTAAAAAAAGCAGCTTTTGCTTTTATCCTTGTCGCCTTCCATTTCATTACCTATGCCAGCGAAAAAAATCTTCAACTCTATGCTGCGATTTTAAACCAAAAGCTCCTAGCTCCTAACTATCAGTCGGCAGCTGATTTTTTGCAAGCATACCCAAAGCTAAAAGATCGCTTTAAAAACTGTCTCTTGGTGAAACCAAAAGCTGTTATCGAAAAAAGCCGCTCTCTTTTACGCAAGATCAGCGAGCTTGAGCTGCCAGTGGATCAAATGAACGCTGTAACTATGATTAAAAACATGTGCTTTCTTGCCGTTACCAAAAAACACTTAAAAAGAAATCTCACAGAGGCAAATGACCTTTACATCCACCCCTCGCCAGAGTATTTAACCCTACCCTTGCAGATTAATGTACGTCGAGATATCCTTGCTTTTCGGCATGCTCGCTACTACCTCCATTTCAAAGACCTTGATCCCATGGGGCGCCATGGCGGCTTTAAGCAATTTTCCCGCTCAATTGAAGTGAAAAGTGAAGAACTGGTAGCTAACTTAGTTAGTAAAACCGAAAAATACGGACAAATCACCAATGTTCTCAATGAACTAGAGATTCTAAGTGCTTTTCATGACTCAAAGCTGCATCTAAGATATTACAATTCATCCATGTATGCTGACCAAGAGCAAAAACTTCAAATAGCCTTTCAAACTCCTCTTTATTCTCATGATCTATCTACTTATCCTGTAGCTGAAAAGCCGCTTGACGAAATACTAGCTATTGCCCAAACCATGGCAGAAGCTTTAGTAGCCATGCATAACAAGAAATTTGTGCATCGCGATGTCAAACCACATAATTTTCTCATTAATGAACAAGCTCAAAGCTTAGATATTGTTCTAGCTGACTTTGGCTTATCGCTGCATTTTATCGGCCCACTTCATCCAAGTTTTGTTCCTGGGACCAGAGGGTATAGAGATCCTGCTCTTCTTATGAAGGTGGCAACCAAGCAGGCTATTTTTTTTGAGGATTTATGCGCAGCAGATGTCTTTTCCCTAGGTATGTCGCTTTTTCGCATGTTTGCAAATGACATGGAGATCTTTGAGAATAACCGAGAACTAAATAATATTGAGCGCAACAAATCTATGTCAAATAAAGAGCGCCTTACTCAAATGAGCCATGAACTCACAGCTTATCAAGCTTTATACCAAAAGCAGGTCAGCTTGCTCAAAGAGCACAGCCTACATGATCTTTTTAGCAAAACGATCTATCGCATGATTCACCCTGATATTCATGATAGAATCACTCTTAAGGACGCGATCAAAGAAATCGCTCATCTTAGACAACAATATAAGAAACACGAGAACCCTTAATGAAAAAAAGAGATTTCATCATTCTGCCTGGCACTGGTAGGAGCGAAATCTTTTATCAAGAATTTGTTGAAGCTCTACGTAAAGAACCAGTAGCACACGATGTTTTTGTCATCGACAATCTCGGCTTTGGCAAATTTCGTAATATCTCTTCCCCATGGAAGATGAGTGATTTTGTTCAGCACGCAGATTCACAATTAAAAAAAATGAAACTCTCATCCAAGAGACCAAAAACTGTCATCGGTCACTCTTTGGGCGCTTCTATTGCCATGGCTTGGGCTATTCATTCACCTGACTTATTTCATGAATACGTGCTGATCAACACAGCTATTGGGAGTTTTAATCCAATTTTTCGTGGCCAGTACAGCTTAATAGTAAAATTTGCTCTTGCTAGGTTACTTTTAAAGCCACAGCAAATGGATGCTGTAGTACTGAGCCAGACTATCAATAACCCAGATATCTTGCAAAAATTTGTGCAGGCTAAGGCGGCAAAAGCACGCCAACCAATTAGCTTTCAATACTGTGCAAAGCAAATATTAGCTGGGTTAGTTTATTTTCCAATTTTTTTTCCTAAAAAAACGCGAGGATTAGTTCTTTATGCAGAGAATGATCGTTTCATCTCGCCAAAAAATAGCAGCAGTCTGATAAAACATCTTCAGCTACATTCAGCCTCGCACCCTACCGCTGGTCACGATCTACCGCAAGAGGAGCCTACTTTTTGTGCTAAACAGATTACCCGGTTTATCCAAGCATCAAACTAAGAATCCAGAACAAGGATTTTAGCAAGAATACGGCGGCGGGCAGTTCTTATTTGCTGGCGCTTATAGTTTAAATGCGACCCTTCCCCTGACTCAACAAGTTGATCGCTAGCTTTATCAGTAATTTGCACCTCAAATGGAAAGAAAATCCATTCTTTTTCTGCTTTTATCAACTGCTTTAGCTCTAAAAGCAGGTCTTTAGCTTGAGAGTTTAAAGTGGCTGTTTCTTCCAATCGGGCCAATTGACGGCGGCAGTTCTCATTCCTGTCTTGTCCATATATTCTTTGCCTACAAGTTAACTGAATAGAATGATATTTCTGCGAGGAATGAGGGTTTCCTGGTTCGCGATCAAGAGGAGGAGCGCATAGCTGATCCATAAAGACCTGAAAGCTCTCAGGCCCCATCTCTTCCGCCTGCAAAAGAAGACGAAATGTTTCTAAATCAACACGAAAGCGATGGATATCGATAAGATTATTGCGAGCCCTTGTCGGGTGAGTGTTAGGAAAATCAACTAGATAGTCATCGCTTAACAATCTTATCGCCAAGAGGACTTCACTAAGTGTTTTCGTAACAATCCGCACTCCTACCAAATCATAAATTGTTTCTGCTACGTTAGCAGGCTTGTGCAATAGCTTGAGAATAATAGAGCTTCTACTTTTAGATAACTTCCATTCAACCTTTTCAACAATAATTTTAAGCTCACCGGCACCAAACCAAAGTTGACCTTTTTCGTCTCGACTAAGCGATTTTTCAAAACGTCCAATGATTTGCTCTTTCGCTTTCTCTATATCAAGAAAAATTGCCGCGCCATCGATATGAGAAATAGTGTGCATGACCTTTAAAATAGCGCAAGCCCACATTTGGTGGTTTTTTAAGGCAACTTCATCATTAGAAGCCCACAAAAGTAACTGACGCATGTCAGCACAGATAAGGAGATCAGCCGGTGGCCTGTTACCATCTAGCCACTGTTTTGGCATAAGTTGGCTTTGAATAAAAAAAAGCGCTTCAACAAAAAGGCGATCCATTTTTTGCGCTTCGAGAGGATCATCTAGATCATAACCATAACTTTTAATAAAAATAGCGGCATCGGCAGCATCACGAACCCAAAGAGTGTCCATATCTATAGACGAGGTACCGCCAATCAACACATCCATAAGCGGCCAGCGAAAATCCCATTTCTTGAGTAGGAAATCTTTATCCAAAAAAACCTCTCTTATTTGTTCCTCATCTTATCAAATCATTTTGCCTATTCGAAGATCTCTTCCGTGGGCTTAAAATAAATGAAAGTGAAGGAGATTTAACTCTGTGAAAAATCTTTGTCTACTGTTTTTGTTGTCCCTACATCAAAACATAAGCTTTGCTAAAAGTCTTGACGAGGTTCATCTTTCAGCTAGAAGCTATCTTGAAACTTCTGGCTATGTTCATAGCTGGCATCCTTTTCCCACACTAACAGGCACTAGTCTAGATGGGAAAAAAATGGAACTCACCGTATCTGAGACAAAAGTTAGTGTCTATATTGTCACAGCTTCTTGGTGTATAAAATGCCAGAATTTGACTGACTATCTAAAAGAAATCAGCAACAAATTCTCACCCATTAACACAGATTTTGTCTATGTTTTTGCTCACGATACTGCTCAAGATGCACTCGGGTTTGTCAAATATTACGGTATTAAAAATAAAACGATCCTAGCAGGTAGCGACATTTTAAAAGAACTGCACAACCCACCGCTTCCAACTATTTTAATAGCAGATCGAAACGGCTGGCTTTTAACACGTTTTGAAAGGACTAGTAGAGAGGATCTAGACAAGCTACAAACACTGCTGCAAGATCTGACCGTCTATTGACTCTATTAAGCTTTACTTAACAATACTTAATGAAAATTCTGTGTTGATTGAGAGATTTCACCCTGCCAATCCTTGCGAATGCGCACGAAGTTATAGTCTTTGTCAGCATTCTTTTGATTGATCATGGAACCCATAGGATCCCTTCTTTCACCCGAAATTGACACCTCTTCAAAATCAACAACAGTGCTATCTGTACCCTTAATGATCTTGCCCTCACCCTGAATGATACGGCTTCGTTCTTTTTTTTGAGCTTCTTTGGCTAAAGCTCCACCACCAAATGATAAAGCTAACACTAAAATAGCAAGTTTTTGCATAGCCAATCCTCCCAACTTGAAAGACTCGGTATTTTCATTATCCAGCTAAAGTAAGTCGTCAAGATAGGCATTTTTGTCACTATTCTAAGGCGATTGCCTTTCGGTTCGTCATGGTAAAATCAACTCATGCACAACATCTTATTACTCATTCTCACAAGCTTTCTTGGCACAAGTCTTTCTTGTCTGGGAGCTGAAGAAGTGCCCTGGCTACGCTTTGAAGGGCCCGTTTCACACCTTAAGATTGCACCTAATGGCTTGTATCTTGCTCTACTTG
>CALBMD010000375.1 GCA_937896265.1 uncultured Pseudomonadota bacterium | reverse complement strand
TGATTGGATTATCGATCTTGGCCCAGAAGGTGGGGAAGCTGGCGGCCATATCATAGCTCAAGGAACACCTGAGATGGTAAAAGCTGCCAAAAAAGGATATACCTGCCAATACTTATAATTCGTCGTTTGTAATCCGCACAAGCGACGAATTCTTGCCTATTGCTGAAATAAAACGCTCCCTGCTAGCATGGTTGTAGACTCTAGACTAGGTGAGTAATGAGCGTTCGCATTTCTGATCCAGTTTTCTTACGAGATGGGCAACCAGCCAAAGTCATTGGCTCTAATGCTACTACTGGCAAGCTCACTGTCGACTCTGATTTAAAGCAAGTAACCGAAGATTTTCGCCATGGCTATATCAAAGGCTTAGTTGGTGAACCGCGCCAAGAATTTGATAGCTTCATGGACAACATCGCATCCATAGAAGATCCAAAAGAAAAAGTTGAACTTTTACAAAAAAAGATTTTGGATCTTGAAGAAAATATTAGCCCATTATCGCAAAAGCTTGTCGGTTACTACAAAGCGGAGTTGTCGCATATTATGCATTCGTATAACACCGCTCCGCGTTACTTTACTATACCCTCTTATAGGAACATATAATTAGGCTCACGTAGAAGGAGTTGGTCATGGCATATGTAGGCGATCTGGTTCCCAAATCTGGCATGTACACAGAACCTGGGGTGATCACCGAGAAAAAAGATAACGGGGGAGTGGTCATTGACACCGAACCCCTTACTCTCAACAAATATCATCGTTATATGAACACTACCGGTTTAACCGAAGATGAGAAAAACCGTTTTAATCAGATTCTTGATGAAATCTACCACAACGAAGATGATGTAGAAAAATTAAACGAAATTCAGCAGCAAATTGACAATCTTAAGACTGATCCTGAAAATAAAAACTTAGTGCAGTATTTAAGAAATCAGCAAGCAAGTTTGATCAGGCAATCACGAAAACTACCGCGGTATTATAATTCTGATGAGGCACAAGTAAAAAGCTAGCCATAGTCTATGGCATGTTAAAATAAAAAGAAAATGTTTTGGAGGACACACGTCATGTTTCGTTTTTGGCATTTTATTTTAATCCTTGCGTTTTTAAGCGGTGGTGCCTGCAAAACAACAAAGAAAAAATCAGCTGATGCCCCAGCGAATACTCCTAATAATAACAATTGCGCTCTTGTAGCAGGCAACTGCGAGCCAGCAGAAGGGCTTGATCCAAGAAATTTACCGAAGATAACTGGTGTTAAAGCCAGCATCAGCAAGACCACCGGCGCTCATGCACTTACCTTTCTCTACCAAGGCGCAACACCATGGGATACTATCCACTATAAGATCTGTACTTCCTCTGATGCTTGCAGCAATCATTTAACTACGATCGTTGATGTAGATGATGCTAAGATTGAAGCTCAAGAAGGCCAGATGCCAAAAAATAAGCCTTTTGACGTGCAAGCCAAATTTTGCGTTTGGGAAAAAAATCTTTTTGGCACCAAGCACTATGGCAAAGCCTTTAGTGACTTAGAGGAAAGCTTAAAGGGCGGCTACAGCAACTTTCCAAGTGGCAACTATCCATCACAAGGCAAGCTTTTTTGCTCAAAAAATGTCTATAAGACCACCTCTTCTCTTACTAATCCAAACAAGGCAATCAACACAGATACATTAGTAAGCGAGCAACGTTCCTATGCCAAATTATTTGACGACTGCCACACGATCCAAAATCGCTATATCAAAAAGATTTTAGCTGGTAGCTCTGATCGCAAAAACATCATGCATTGCGCTGTCTATCGACGCGAAGCCTATTGCGATGATCTTGTCAGTGGTAAAGTACAAACCTATCAGTATCTGGCGCAAACAGGTGAGCTAAAATCAATGCAAGCTAGCGCCAACCTGACA
>CALBMD010000374.1 GCA_937896265.1 uncultured Pseudomonadota bacterium | reverse complement strand
TACCTAATTTGGTAGTTGATCGTTTGCCATTTGACAAAAGAGTTTTTACTGAAGTGTTTCACAAGCGTTCCAGCTTAAAAGATGTTAGTAGTGCTAAAACAGGACAAGAAGCGCCACCATCAAAAAATCCTTTTGCTAGATTAGAAAATGTTACAGCGACCTCTAATCAAGAAGATGCGGCGGCGAAAAGCAAAAAAAGTGTTAGCGTTTCTGCTTTTGAAGCTTCTGAACATGTACGTGATACGATTTCAATGATCAATATTATTGGTAAAAATCGAGAAGCTTTTGAACAGATGAAAGTTGTAGGCCAAAAATTCAATGGGGTCGTTGGAGCTTTTGCGTTTTTTCCAAACCTTTCTGGATACACCGAGCTTAGCCATCTAGGGCATATTATTGATCGGATTAGTCGTCATTATGATGAAATGACGAAAAAAGAAAAAATTAGTGATGAACATTTTAATCTGCTTCTCGATGCAGCTAAATGTTCATTCCTATTACTCATGGCCCTACGCGAACAAAAGCCAGTACCCGCAGAATTTACCGATACCGAAAAAAAGATTATGGAGAGGTTTAAAGCATCTGGCATTGAAGATGCTAAGAAAGTTAGCCAAAGTGAAATCGATGAACTTCTCAAAGGAGCATCTTAGCCTACTAAGGCTTGCCCGACTGCCGAACGGGTCTTTAAGCCTAAAGCGTTCAGGACAAATTTACTAGCTATCAGTATCTTATCCATATCTACTCCAGTTTCAATCCCTAGACCGGTCAACAAATAAAGAAGATCTTCCGTAGCAACATTACCAGCAGATCCTTTGGCATAAGGACAACCTCCTAAACCACCCACGGAGCTATCAAAAGTAGCTACCCCTTCTTGTAGGACAGCATAAATGTTTGCTAGCGCTTGACCGTATGTATTATGAAAATGAGCGGCAATCTGCGATACAGGCACAGATTTTGCTACCGCCTCCACAAGACGTTTAGCACGCATGGGGGTGCCAACGCCTATTGTATCCCCTAACGAGATTTCATAACATCCCATAGCTAATAGGTCTTTTGCTAAATGCGCGCTGGCACTGGGATGAATTTCACCATCATAAGGGCAACCGAGAGTGCAAGAGATATAAGCTCGCACACTAATTTTGTCTTTTTTTGCCCTCTCACAAATAGCTACAGCTCTTTGCATACTTTCAGCAATGGTGCAATTGGTATTGGCTTTCGCAAACCCTTCTGAGGCTGAGATAAAGACAGCCACGCAATTAACCCCTGCGGCTAAAGCTTTTTCCAAGCCAATCATATTAGGTACAAGGACTGGGTAGCGAATATACTGCCTTTTAATAACCTGAGAGTAGACATCATGAGCATCAGCTAACTGTGGTACCCATTTGGGGGAAACAAAAGAAGTGACCTCAATAGTCCTAAGGCCGGTTTGCCCTAAAAGCTTAATAAATTCAATCTTCTCGCTGGTCGAAAGCTCTTTTGTTTCCGCTTGCAATCCGTCACGAGGACCAACCTCGACAATGTGGACCGCTTTGGGTAAAGCCATAGTTGCTCCGCCGTAAATGCTTGTTTTTTTTAATTTTAGATTGACAAATGCAATCTTACAACAATTTTAAGCCTTAACTTTGAAAGAGCACTTGCAAAGCAGAGCTTCTAAGACCTCTTCGCTTAAGTCAACAACAAGATATTTATGCTAAATACCTCTTTTTTGTCAAAAAGCTAAATTTCTTTTTAATATAGCCGATGTCATTTCTTAGTCGTTGTAGGGATAGTCTCAGGAGGAAAGAAATGGTTACCTACGAAAGCTCTCGTGACTTCTTCAACCAGGTCGTAAAACAGTACAAAGAATATGTCATTTTGTATAAGTTTTTAAACCACGGCTCGATTGAAGGACG
>CALBMD010000373.1 GCA_937896265.1 uncultured Pseudomonadota bacterium | reverse complement strand
GGTTTGGGGAGCGCGCAGCTCCCCAGAACACCGTCTTATGCCAGGCTGCTATTACGAATTACCTCTTAAAAACCAAGCAATTTATGCCGCTGGTATGACTAAAAGTGTCAACTATGTCTCAGTGCGGTTTATCTTTAGCTAATCTTCTCGCTCTAAAAAAATCTTTTAATAAAGCTGAGGATTCTGTAGCAAGTAAGCCCTCGTCAATAGCAAAGCGATGATTAAGCCTAGTATCATCATGCACACTATAAAGACTAGTAAGGGCACCGGCTTTTGGATCGCGACAAGAAAAGTAAACCTTTTTCACTCTAGCGCCTAAAATAGCGCCAGCACACATCAGGCAAGGCTCAAGCGTGACATAAAGCTCGCAGTCGATAAGGCGCCAAGAGCAAAGCGCTTGGTTGGCAGCCTCTATCGCTAAGAGTTCTGCATGATGGGTGGCAATCTGATGCTGTTCTCTTTTATTGTAGGCCGAGGCAATGATACGGCCCTTGCTCACAATAACAGCGCCTACAGGCACTTCACCTTGGCTGGCAGCAATTTTGGCCTGGGAAAAAGCCTCTTTCATAAAATCAATTGGGTTAGACAAGGTTTTCTGGCTCACGACGTACAGGGGTATAGATTTTGGCTTGTAGGGCGATCCGCTGGATGCGCTTTAAACCAAAATGTTCCATGATTTCTTCAGGGCTGCGACCGATTTTTGTTAACCAACATATTGCATATTGCCTTAGATGTTCAGAGTTAAGTTTCTTAAAGCCAGCTTTATCGCCTATTTCGTAGATGACAAACTTAATGCCATGACGGCTAATTTTGCCAATAGTCGTTTGCCCATCTCGTCCTTTGAAGGCGATAAAGACTTGGTTGTTGGCAAGAGCAACATCTTTGAATTTCGGTGATGTTTCTAGCACCTGGCGGTATTGTAAGAGAAGCCTTGTTGTCACAGAGCTGAGGTTTATAACTCTAGCATTGGCGCCTGTGATTTTCAGCGAACTCCAATCTTTACTAAAAAGAAAATCGCGCCATTTCAGCTCGATGAGCTCACTAGCTTTCAGTCCTTCTAGGCCGATAAGAGCAATGAGAGATGGGTCTCTTGTTGATTTAATAGCATGTGGGTTTGATTTGGCTTCTTCAAGCAAAAGTTCTAGATCCTCCAAATCTAAATTGGAGGGTAAAAAATCTTCGCGGGCAGGGATAGGGTACTGATCAAAGGGGGACTCGCTATAAATACCAAGTCTGGCTAAAAAGCGAAAATAAAGTCTAATGGAGATAATCTTCCGGCGGATGGAGTTAGACTTATCTCCTTCTGTTTCAGCTAGATAGACTTGGTACCCTTTTAGGATATCAAGGTTCATCAAGCGAACAAGATCACAGATCGTCGTAAAAGCATTTTTTGATTCACGATTTAAATACTCAAAAAGAAGCTTTAGGTCGGAAATATAAGAGCGAATAGTCGCCTCTTGTTTGCCATTTTGCACCAGATCATCTTCATAGGCGATCAGGCTATCAACAAGAGTTAGGTTTCTACTAAAAGTTAGCATCGGCTTGGTCTTCGCTCGTGAATATTATTTAAAGGTCGATTATACTATTAAAACGACTGTTTTTCTAGGTCGATGCTATTTAAGCCTATCAATACCTTGGGGTGTTATGAAGTCATTTCGTCAAAGCCTCAAGTCAATCCCCTTCGAAGAGAAAAAGCGCCTCTTTGAGTTGGTGGTGATCTTTCTTTGCAGTTTTACTCTGCTTTTCTTGTCACGCCTTGAAACTAGATTGTTTTCTCTCAGTGAAAGCTTGTCCGAGAATAAAGAATTTTTTACGACGATAGCCTATTTTGCGCTGATTAATATCAACGTTATTCTTATTTTATTTCTAGGATTTCTAATTTTCCGCAACGTTACAAAACTGATTATTGAGCGGAAAAAAGGTGTTATTGGCTCTAAACTGCGCACAAAGTTGGTCTTTGCTTTGGTTTTTTTTGCAATGGCGCCTACCATCCTTTTGCTTTATGTCTCGATGCAATTTATTACCAAGAGCTTTGATACCTGGTTCTCAGAAAAAGTTGGGATCACCATGCAGCAGACTCGTGAGGCTGGCTCCCTTATTTATCGGCAGGATCAAAAAAGAGTGCAGGGCCTGGCTCGCATTGCTTTACAGCGCATTGTCTTGCAGGCCCCTTCTGAATTTTATCAAAGTAGCAACGAAATCATTCAAGCTGACCAATTGGCGGGATTTAGTAATGAGTATGGAATTAGTGCGATTAAGGTCTATCTGCATGATGGGACTTTAGCCTGGTCTTCCTCAAAGGAGCCGTTTGAATCGCCAGATCATTTTGCAGAATCAGCGATTATCAGTTTTCTTAAGGACGCCTCGCTAAAGGATTTAAGTACTGTTGTTGCTGAAGACAGGCAAGATGTAGTGAAAGGGGTAGCGCCAGTATATTCGCCGCGTTCAGGAAGACTTTTAGGTTTGGTGGTGGCTGAGGTGCGTTTTGAAAGCCAGATCCTAAAGAGCATTGAAAAGATCATTGCTGATTTTGCCAACCTAAGACCTGGAGCCCAGCTCATCCAACTCTCTTATGTTATTTTAATGCTTGTTATTACGCTGCTTATCGTTTTTTGTGCTATTTGGATGGGATTTTATGTTGCTAAAGAGGTTACAGATCCCTTCTCAAGCCTTGCTGAAGCAACGCGAGAAATTGCTCTGGGTAACTATAATATCGCTTTGACTGCCAAAACAGATGATGAAACAGGCCAACTAGTACAATCATTTAATCTTATGGCAGCTGACTTGCGCAAGCACCAACAGGACACGCAAGAGGCGCAAAATCGCTTGCAAAGAAGTAATCTTGAGCTTGATCAGCGGCGTCAGTATATGGAAATTGTACTCAAGCATATTGATGCAGGTGTTGTATCTCTTGATAACAAGCGATGTGTAACATCCTTGAACGCTGCCGCAGAAAAAATCTTAGGGGTGAAGGGCGCAGGGATGATCGGTAGTTCTATTGAAGAGGTGTTTTCTGACGGTTTGGTGGAGTCCTTTTGGGGCCCTATTTTGGCAGCGCTGGCTAATAATGAAAAATACTCTGGGTCCATTTTATATGAGCAAAACAGAGGGTTTAATGTTGTTGTCAATGCATCGCGTGTTTATGATGAAAATGAAGTAGAGGTTGGTTGTGTTGTTGTCTTTGATGATGCTCTAAAACAAATGCGCAGCCAAAAAGTGGCTGCCTGGAAAGAGGTAGCAAGACGCATTGCTCATGAGATTAAAAACCCCATTACACCCATCAAGTTAAATGCCCAAAGGCTACTTAGGAAGTTTAATGACAAATTCGAGGGGCAGGATTATCAAATATTTCGCAGCTGCCTAGAAAGCATTATTACCCAAGTAGACTCGTTGCGCGATCTGGTTAATGAATTCTCAAAGTTCTCAAGATTGCCAGCAATTCGACCAGAAGCTGGTGATGTTACGGGAATAATCGCTGAGGCTGTGCGCCTTTTTCAAATGAGCTATAGCGATGTTGTTTTTGATACGAAGGGTCTTTCTCCCTTGCCAGAGTTGCAAATAGACAAAAAACAGTTGCATCGAGCTATTGTCAACCTGCTTACAAATGCGATAGCTTCACTAGAAGATTCAAGGCCAGGATGGATAGCGATCTCTTGTTCTCTAGTCGTAGACTTGAACTTAGTGCAAATCGTTGTCAAAGATAATGGCTGTGGCATCCCTGAAGAGCTCCGCGAGCGTGTGTTAGAGCCATACTTTTCGACTAAAGACGAAGGGACGGGTCTTGGTCTTGCTATCGTCAATCAGATTGTATCTGACCATGGCGGCTATTTTCGATTAAAAGCAGTTCAGCCTTATGGTACAGCCGCTATTATTGAAATCCCACTGCATTTTTCCGGAGTCGATCCCCAGAAGGAAATGACCTAAATGAGTGAAAAGAAACCTAAAGCATTGATTGTCGATGATGAGCCTAGCATTTGTACGACCTTAGAAGGCATTTTGCTTGATGAGGGGTGGCACGGTGTGAGTGTGGCTAGTGGTAAAGATGCTATAAGTGCGGTCAAACACGGTGGCTTTGATCTTGTTTTGCTTGATGTTTGGATGAAGGGTATTGATGGTATCACTACACTGCAAAAGCTTAAGGAAATCGACCCTCACTTAACCGTCGTTATTATGAGTGGTCATGGCACAATTGAAACAGCGGTGCGAGCTACTAAGCTTGGAGCTCTTGATTTTTTGGAAAAGCCTTTATCCTTAGAAAAGCTTTTGCCTATTCTAGAAGTTGCCAAAGGTATCCGTAGGACTAAAGAGATTGGCTCATCCGAAGAAAGCCATGGTTATCAGTTAATTGGTAGCTCGGAGGCAATTTCAGCACTGCATCGGCAGATTCGAGTTGTAGCTCCTCGCAATAGCTGGGTGCTCATTACTGGTGAAAACGGCACTGGCAAAGAGGTTGTGGCGCGTAATATTCATCTGCATAGTCAGCGTGCAGACCGAGCTTTTGTCGCATTAAACTGTGCGGCTATTCCTGAAGAACTCATTGAAAGTGAGCTTTTTGGCCATAAGAAGGGTGCTTTTACCAACGCGACAACAGATAAAGTAGGGAAATTTGAATTAGCTCACCAAGGCACGCTTTTTTTAGATGAAATTGCCGACATGTCACTCAAGACTCAAGCGAAAATTCTGCGTATCTTGCAACAGCAAACCTTTGAGAGGTTGGGAGAGACAACTACTATCTCCATTAATGTGCGAGTCATTGCGGCCACTAATAAAAACCTGCAGGTTGAGATTAAAAATGGGCGCTTTCGCGAAGATTTATTCTATCGACTAAATGTCATTCCAATTCATATTATTCCTTTGCGCGAAAGAATCGGTGATGTGGCAATTTTGGCTGAGCATTTTATGATTCAAATCTGCGCTGATTTGGGCGACCCGCCGAAGAGCTTTACGCCTAGGGCTATAGAGCGCCTTCGTGCTTACAATTGGCCAGGCAATGTGCGAGAGCTGAGAAATTTGGTCGAGCGCTTGAGTATCCTTGTGCATAAAGAAGTGATTGATGCTGAAGATTTGCCGGAAGTCTTTGGTAACAAAGAGGATCCTAGTAGTGATAGCTCAACATTTAGAGAAGCTAGGACTTCTTTTGAAAAAGCTTTTCTCTTAAGTTCGCTTGAGGCTAATGATTGGAATGTGTCTAAAACAGCAGATGCTATTGGTATTGAAAGATCAAACCTGCACCGTAAGCTAAAAGCCCTTGGCATTGATAACCTCAAGGAGGGAAATGGGACATGAAAGTTCTATCACGCGCCCTAGATCAAGTACAGCTTGCTACTGAATCAGGTAAGCTTACCCTTGAATCGCAAAATGGTGCTTTTGATTCAGGATCCTGGATGGTGAGAGCGTTAAATGAAGATGCTTATCTGATCAGGCGAAATCTTGAATCTCATGCCGGAGAAGTGTGCCATACAAGCGTTGCTCTCCTCTACCACACCCTGCTTACTCTTATTAGTCAAGAATTCACAGGTGTTGTGCGGGTAGATACCTCAGCTGCGCAAAAAAAAATCTTTTTGGTAGCTGGAAATCTCTCGTTTGCTTCATCAGACTTAATAGACGATCGTTTGGGAGAAGTAGTTTATCGCGAAGGCATCCTTTCTCTTGATCAGTGGACAGTTGCAGCGGCAAAGGTAACGCGTGAAAAAAAGTTTGGTCAGATCCTTCTAGAAGCCGATACCTTTAGTCACTATGATCTTTGGAACTCGCTTTGTTGGCAGGTGCGTCAAATTCTTTGTTCTGTCTTTATGGAAGATTCAGTCTTTTATGAGATCGAGCAGGGTGTGGAATCGGCTAGTCAGCTCAATTTTCTTGAAGGCTCGGCAGCTGTAATTGAGCAATGCTATTCATACGGTGAACTTGTCAAAGCCTTTTGCCATCGCTTAAAAGAAAGTGCCGTGATCATACCGTTGGTGCTTGCTAATCATGTCAAAGACAAAACGCCCGGCTCTTTTTTTAGCGATCTATTAGAGCTTGTTGGTGAAAAAACAACAGTTAAGGAATTTGTTGCTAGATCAAAGGTTCTATCTATCTATACAGTAGCAGCTCTTTTAGAGCTGCAAAGGCGCAATTTGGTTCGTATCTCTGGTTTAGAAGCTGAGATTGAAGCGCCGTCTAAATCTAGCGCGGGCTGTGCTGGCTTGCAGGAAAAAATTTTAGCTTACCAAGAGCTGCACCGTGAACTCTCAGAGCTTTTTAAGAGAGAGCGTCAAGAGTTGCCTGTTAAAGCTCTTAAGAGCTTGGTTGATACAGCCTCGTTAAGCGTAAGCTCAGCGCTATTTCTGGATGCTAATGGGAGCATTGATCAAGAGTCTATCGTTCAAGTAACAAACCTCTGCCAAGTAGATCCAAAAAAACTTGTGCGTTTTGGCAGCGCTGTGCGACAGTTGAGCTGTTTTTTGCGCCAAGTTTGCCAAGATAGGCTTAGCACTGAGGCAAAAGCAAGATTTGAAAGTATCTTTAGAAAGCTGGTTATTTAATGGTTCGTAAAGTTTTTAAAAAAGGGATTCAAAGAACATTTCTTGGAAAGCCCTTGGCAGCAAATGAATACACTATTGATAGTCTGTCCGTTTTGCAAGACTACCTAAAATTTAAGCCTGCTCAGATCCGTCAGGTTATCTGTAAGCAAAGCCAGTTTGCAAGCCTTGCGAAGTCGCTTGGTAAGGCTTGTGATCTGGTGGCGGTTAAAGATCAAGACTATGAAGAAAAATCACCTATTCTCGCCAGAGTTGAGGTTGTAGTTGGAGGCGAAAATGCACTCTTTGAGCGCATCCAAGGACCTTCAAGACGGTTGGTGCTAGCCTTAGATCATCTGCAAGATCCTCATAACCTTGGCGCTATTGCGAGGACAGCAGCTTTTTTTGGTGTCCGTGAGATCATGGCGCCAAAAGATCGGCAAGTGCCTTTGACGCAAAGTGCCGTTGATACCTCGCAAGGGGCTTTTAGCCTCTGTGATTTATATACTGTCACCAACTTGACCCGTGCCCTTGAGAAAGCAAAAGATCTCGGCTATTGGATTGCTGGGGCGGATATGGAAGGCCAAGATATTGGGGAAGTAAGTAACATCCCAGAAAAAACAGTGTTGGTCTTAGGCGCTGAAGGAAAAGGTCTGTCTAGCTTGGTCCGTAAGAGCTGCGATTTTAGTTATCGGATCTGTGGGGCAGAGCAAGCTCTGCAGTCCCTAAACGTCAGTGTTGCTTCTGGTATTTTGATACAAAAATTATTTTCCTGTCAGAAATCGTAATTTTGTAATGAACCCATCCCCTCTCTAGTCTTAGATATTTCCTCTAAAATCAAGTCATAGCAAGGGATTTCCCTACTATGGAAGGCTAGTTTTTAGGCAGACTAGCCCTGATTTATAGCGCTTGTTCCTTTTAGGGGTATTTTTGGAAGTGTCTAGTTAGAAAAGGAACTTGTTGACGTCTTAGTATAAGTATTATAGTAACAGAGTTCGTATCTCGAGAGGCTTTCCATAAAATCGATTCCCCTACGGATGCGGTAATTTATGCTGGCTTAGCTCAGTTGGTAGAGCAGCTGATTTGTAATCAGCAGGTCGTAGGTTCGACTCCTATAGCCAGCTCCAGCAAGCTAAAAATGGAGGGGTGCCCGAGCGGCCAATGGGGGCGGGCTGTAAACCCGCTGACTTCGGTCTACATAGGTTCGAATCCTATCCCCTCCACCATTTAAGCTTGGTTTTGTTCGAATTGATGCGGGAGTAGCTCAGCTGGCTAGAGCATTAGCCTTCCAAGCTAAGGGTCGCGGGTTCGAATCCCGTCTCCCGCTCCAGTTTTTTGATCTAGGTGGTGGTCATGCCCGGGTAGCTCAGGGGTAGAGCGCGTCCTTGGTAAGGACGAGGTCATGGGTTCAATTCCCATTTCGGGCTCCACTTGCGCCTTGAGGCAAAAAGCTGTTGTGAGATATCGAAGGCTAGAGTTTGAGAGCCTGGTAAAATAAAAATTCGCCATAAAATATTGGAGGAGTCAATGGCTAAGGAGAAGTTTGAGCGTAAGAAGCCCCATGTGAATATCGGGACCATTGGTCACGTCGATCACGGGAAGACAACGCTTACAGCAGCTATCACTAAAGTAATGGCCTTGGCGCACGGTGGTGTAGCAAAGGCCTTTGATGAAATCGATAAAGCGCCAGAAGAAAAAGCTCGTGGTATCACGATTTCTACTTCTCACGTTGAGTATGAGTCTAACGAGCGTCACTATGCTCACGTAGACTGCCCAGGCCATGCTGACTATGTTAAAAACATGATCACTGGTGCTGCACAGATGGACGGCGCGATCCTGGTAGTAGCGGCGACTGACGGCCCAATGCCACAGACTCGTGAACACATCCTGCTGGGTCGCCAGGTAGGCGTTCCATACATCATCGTGTTCCTGAACAAATGTGACATGGTAGACGACGAAGAGTTGTTGGACCTGGTTGAGATGGAAGTTCGTGAACTGCTGTCAGAATACAACTTCCCAGGCGATGACACTCCAGTTATCCGTGGTTCAGCACTGAAAGCACTGGAAGGTGAAGCAGTGTGGGAAGAGAAGATCCTGGAGCTGGCTGCAGCGCTGGATTCTTACATTCCACAACCAGAACGTGCGATCGACAAGCCATTCCTGCTGCCAATCGAAGACGTATTCTCAATCGCTGGCCGTGGTACAGTAGTAACAGGTCGTGTTGAACGCGGTATCATCAAAGTTGGTGAAGAAGTGTCAATCGTTGGTTTGAAAGAAACCACCAAGACCACTTGTACTGGCGTTGAAATGTTCCGTAAACTGCTGGACGAAGGTCGTGCAGGCGAGAACGTAGGTGTGTTGCTGCGTGGTACTAAACGTGATGACGTAGAACGTGGTCAAGTACTGGCTAAACCAGGTACAATCACTCCGCACACCAAATTCGAATCAGAAGTATACGTACTGTCAAAAGAAGAAGGTGGTCGTCATACGCCATTCTTCAAAGGCTACCGTCCACAGTTCTACTTCCGTACTACTGACGTGACCGGCACCATCGAACTGCCAGAAGGCGTAGAAATGGTAATGCCAGGCGACAACATCAAAATGGTAGTAACCCTGATCCACCCAATCGCGATGGATGATGGTCTGCGTTTTGCAATCCGTGAAGGCGGTCGTACCGTAGGCGCGGGCGTTGTTGCTAAAGTAATCGAATAATTCTTTCGGTTACAAATATAATCAAAGCCCCTATAATCGGGGCTTTGTTATCTTAGGGGCGTAGTTCCAATTGGTAGAACAGCGGTCTCCAAAACCGATGGTTGGGGGTTCGAATCCCTCCGCCCCTGCCAAATCAATACCGCAAGTAGCGGGTTAAATGCACTGAAAACGAATACAGGTAGATTGTATGAGTGTGAATGTTGAAAGCCAGAACCGCAACAAAGGAAAAAACATCGCATTGTGGGGGCTGGTCTTCATTCTTCTGGCGGCTACGGTGGTTGGTAATTCAGTTTTTGCTGAAAAATCATTATTTATTCGTGTTGTCGCAGTTGTTATTGCTTTTGCAGCTGCTGCCGTCACGGCATTGCAGACTCTTCAGGGTAAAGCTTTACTGACTTTTAGCCG
>CALBMD010000372.1 GCA_937896265.1 uncultured Pseudomonadota bacterium | reverse complement strand
GTTATTCGAATTAACCAATAAATCCAGAGGATCCGAAGTTCGGTTGGGTGCAAGGCGCGACGACAAAGCAAGGCTGCACCCAACTAGAAATTCGGATCCGAGTTAAATCCAACAAAGGATCCTCCCATGATTATTGGCGTTCCCAAAGAAGTCAAAAGTAAAGAGAATCGTGTCGGCTTAGTGCCAGGCGGTGTCAAGCAGCTAGTTGGCTTTGGCCATAAAGTGTTGATTGAAAAAAACGCAGGCATAGGTGTTGGTTTAGAGGATGAGGTCTATGTAAAAGCAGGAGCTAAGATTGTAGCTAGTGCTAGCGATGTCTGGGCTGATGCAGACATGGTGGTCAAGGTAAAAGAGCCTATTGAGGAGGAGTATAGTCGCCTCAAAGAGGGTCAAATTTTATACACTTATTTGCACCTGGCAGCCGCAGGAGACTTATGTAAGGTCCTTCTTGAAAAAAGAGTCTCTGCTGTTGCCTATGAGACGATTCAATTAGCGGACCGTTCTTTGCCTCTTTTAAAACCTATGAGTGAAGTCGCAGGGCGGATGTCGGTGCAAGCTGGTGCCCGATGTCTTGAAAAACATAATGGTGGTAAAGGCTTAGTGCTTGGCGGCGTACCCGGTGTCCGGCGAGCAAAAGTAGCCATCATTGGAGGTGGGGTTGTTGGGGTCAATGCTGCCAAAATAGCCATAGGCATGGGGGCTTCGGTTAGTATCCTTGATGTCGACCAAAAAAGACTCGCCTACCTTGATGATATTTTCTCCTGCCAAGTGACAACATTGATGTCAAACCCAGAGAATATTGCTGAGGCAGTCGCTCAGGCCGACCTGGTGATTGGCGCCGTCCTTGTTACAGGAGCTAAGGCCCCGGTTTTGGTGACTAAAGAGATGGTTCTTGCTATGGAGAAGGGATCAGCTATCGTCGATGTGGCCATTGACCAGGGGGGCTCTGTCGAGACAATTAGACCAACAACCCTGGCAGATCCTATTTTCAATTTTGGAGGGATTAATCATTACGGGGTGACGAATATCCCTGGTGATGTGCCAGTTACTTCCACCTATGCTTTGACTAATGTAACGCTACCTTACGCGATAAACTTAGCCAACCAAGGCCTGGAAAAAGCTATGCACTTGGATCATGCTTTGAAATTGGGGTTAAACGCCTATCATGGGAAAGTAACCCATCCAGCAGTCGCCCAGGCTCTTCAATACGAATACCATAGGGTAGATTTTTAGCTGTTAAAATGGTAATCCTTGAGCTTAAGGTCCATCCGATCAGGAGTATCAAGGTATGCATATCACTATAGTAGGTACGGGCTATGTTGGCTTAGTGTCTGGTGCGTGTTTGGCTGAAATTGGCCATACTGTTACCTGTGTTGACGTCGACACGCAAAAAGTAGCTATGCTAAACCAAGGCAAGTCGCCTATTTATGAGCCTGGCTTAGAAAAGATTATTCACCGCAATCAAAAAAATGAGCGACTGCTTTTCTCAAGCTCTTTGGCTTTAGCTTTACATGATGCGGATGTCTTGTTTATTGCTGTGGGTACTCCTGACAAAGAGTGCGGCGGGGCCGATCTTAGCCAAGTTCACGCTGTTGTTGAAGAAGTAGCTAAAGAAGCAGAGAGAGATCTTTTAGTCTTAGTAAAATCAACAGTGCCGATTGGTACCTGTGATGAAATCGATAGCCTGTTAAAAGCCCGCCTTGCCAAGCTTGGTAAGTCCATTGTACTCAACGTGGCTTCTAATCCTGAGTTTCTCAAAGAAGGGGATGCTGTTGCTGATTTTATGCATCCAGATCGCATTGTTGTCGGTATGCTCTCAGGTAGCAAAGATCAGGAAAAAATCAAAGAGCTTTACCGGCCCTTTTTAAGGCGAAATCCTAGCGTGTTGCTCTTTGTTGAGCGCCGTGCCTCTGAAATGATAAAATACGTGGCTAATTCCATGCTGGCTATGCGTATTAGCTTTATGAATGAAATAGCGCAGTTATGTGAGCGACTTCGTGTTGATGTGGATGAAGTACGCATAGGTATTGGTAGCGATCCCCGAATCGGCAGCCAATTTCTTCATGCTGGACCAGGTTATGGTGGCTCTTGTTTTCCTAAGGACGTCTCAGCGCTACTGGAATTTTCCAAAGCTATGGACTTAGAGCTAAAAATTCTACAGGCTGTTCAGGTTGTCAACGATGAGCAGCAGGAATTTGCCTTTGAGAAGGTGCGTCGTTATTTCAAGGATTTGTCAGGTAAAAAAATCGCTATCTGGGGCCTTAGCTTTAAGCCGGGAACAGATGATGTGCGCAAGTCACCAGCTATTACCATCATCCGTCGTTTGCTTGAACATGGGGCAGAAGTTTGCGCTTACGATCCCATCGCCGCTAAAAACTTTTCCGGTCTTTTTCCCAATACACCAGCTTTGAGTTATCAAAAAGACTTTTATCAGGTTTGCCAAGGTGCTGATGCTTTGGTGCTAGTTACAGAATGGCAGGAATACCGCTATCCTAATTGGACAAAAATCAGTTCATTATTACGAAAGCCTGTCTTGTTTGATTTTAGAAACCAGCATGATCCAAAGGAGCTAGCGGCCCGTGGCTTTTATTATGCTTCTATTGGCCGTAGTGACCAACACCCTGGCCTTGGAGGAGTTTAGTGTCTCACGCTGGGCGCCGAGTTTTAATAGCTGGGGGTGCTGGGTTTATCGGTAGTCATCTATGCGAGCGGTTTATTGCCGAGGGTGATTTTGTCTATGCTGTAGATAATTATTCAACAGGTAGGAAAAGCAATCTTGATCTCATCTTAGAGCAAGATAAACTGCAGTGCCTTGACCATGATGTGCAAAAACCTCTGCATCTAGATGTTGATCTTATTATCAATTTGGCTTCTCCCGCCAGTCCACCACAGTATCAAAAAGATGCTATTAACACGATCAAAACGAACTTTCTTGGCACGATGCATCTTTTGGATTTAGCGCAAAAGCTTACTGTTCCTTTTGTTCAAGCCTCGACTTCAGAGGTCTATGGTGATCCGCAAGTCAATCCTCAGCCTGAAAGTTACTGGGGACATGTTAATTGTATTGGGCCACGTGCTTGTTATGATGAAAGCAAGCGCATTGCTGAAACTCTATGTATAGAGTATCGAAAAGAACGGCGGGTAGATACTCGCCTAGTGCGTATTTTCAATACTTATGGACCTCGCATGAATGCCGAAGATGGCCGCGTCGTGTCTAATCTTGTGGTAGCTGCGTTAAAAGACGAACCCATGTCCATCTATGGATCAGGAGAGCAAACGCGTTCTTTTTGTTTTATCTCAGATCTTGTGCATGGTTTATATCAGATTGCTACAGATAAGAATCTTCGCAATGTTGGGCCAGTAAATCTAGGTAATGATCATGAGTTTACGATCAATGAGCTTGCGGCGCTTATTTTCACTCTTTTGGCCAAAAAGCCTCATTATAGTTACCTGCCCTTGCCAGAAAATGATCCGCAGGTACGCAAGCCAGATTTAACATTGGCAAGAAAGCTTTTTAACTGGCAACCGAAAGTTGACCTTGAACAAGGGTTGCTTCACACCATAGAGTATTTCGCTAAATCTCTTAGCTAGGGATGGCTTTAGGTACCCGCTCCAAAGAGATAAATTTAGTCATTTTTTTCTCCCTGTTGTATTGCGCCAGCACCTGCAGAGAGAATGGCTATTCCCAGCATAGTATGGCATAGCGTCATACAAAATGTTGGTTTAGTGTATTTGATTTGCTCACTGCGGATCATGTGGCTTTTTTCCAAAGTTTCTATGATGCGTCTACGGGTGCCAGAGTGGGTAGTTGTAAAAGCAAAAGCTTTGGTATTAGCATCTTTTTTGTCGTTGGCATGAAAGTTACCCCGTCGCCAGCCTAGCCCACCTAATAAGGCTACAAAATCAAACTTACCAGCAACTACCGTATGCGATGTGATTTGATTATAAGGAGTTTGATAGTCAGCCCGTGGTGGGCGGCCAAAAGAAGCAAACTCGCCAATTTGAATCTGGCTATCGTTTATGGCCTTTGCTGCGATATTGGCGCCATGCGAATGGGCAACAATATTAATTTGGTATCCGGCTTTATTTAGGTCAGTTAGGTACTCTCCAAGTGCCTTAGATGCTTGTTCTCTGGCTTCGTCAGAGACTTCTCCAGTCCAGCGAAAAGCAACTGTTTCACCGCCATAGTGCCTGGCAATTTTTTTGCAAAGCTCGCTATCAGGATGAAAGCGCTCGCCAGTAAATGAAGAGCGTCCGGAAAAGCTACCGTGAATCACTATGTTGATAGGGTTTTTTTGCCCAAGGCTTCCTGCACTATCCCGGTTAGCAATGCTTGAATTTATATCAACTACATAAGGATTTTTTGACCTAATGAGCTTAGGTGCTCCTATCAGTATTTTTTTGAAGGGCAGCGGTTTACTTCTAGTGACTGTTGCTTGTTTTCGAATTGTTTCATCGATAACACCTATCTGCAATTTAGATGGCAAAAGGTTCACTTCAGGATCTGGTTTCGGGGTGTGTTTTGCTGGAAAAATCAAGGCAGCTGTTTGTGCTGATGAGGGTGTTAAAGAGGCGATAAGCGCTTCAAAAGCTAAGGTTGTGGCAGGCAGAGAAGCTTTTAGCTCATCGCGGGTACTGGCTCTGCAGAAGTATTCAGTAAATACTTGGGCAAAGAGATCATATGCAAAAGTTGGGGAATAGGAGCTTTTATTTTCACTGTTGAATTTAGTATTAAGCTGAATAAGCTTTTCTTCCGTATCACCCTCTAAAGCGCCATTTTTTTCTGGTTCTAAAATGAAAGTAAAATGGATTTGGGCCACTATGTTAAGAAGATCCCTGTCAAGATTTTCCTTAGAGTTTTGGTCTATGAAGATAATAGCTTTTGCTGAATCAGTTGCTTTTTGGGGAGCTATTTCTAACCAACAACTGCTTAGGGTAAAATCATCGCTTACTATATTTGCTATTTGGCAATCTTTGGCAAGATTTTGTGACGCTTTGAATTCAAGTTGGATCGTTTGCAAAGCTTTCTGCAGTGGTGGGGGAAGCATAGCTGCCAAATTTTGGATCTTATCAGCTATCTTAGGATCGACTTTGCCAATAGATTTAGGCAAGTAAGAGCCTTGGCAACTGCTTAAAACCTCAGCCTCTTCAATGCTTTTGGGAGATTCATGCTTGTCTTTGTCTGTTGTCTTGCAGTTCATTAGGTTCACGAGCAGAAAAAGAAAACATAGTTTTTTGTTCATAGATTTCTCCTTTATAAACCTAGCTTAGCTAAACACGAAAACCTTGTTACTTTAAAATGTGGCAGCCAGCTGTCGTTTCGCAATGCCGCGAGTGACTCGCAAGAGTTAGGTAGCTGATAAGACCAAAAACCACTGGGACAGCAATGAAAAAAGCTAGCTTTTGAGCATCGCCTTGGCAAAAGTCTCCTACCCAAGAAATAGCCAAAGCAGACGCAATAAAGCCAGAAGCTCCTAGAAAGCCGGAGGCAATACCTGCATGTTTTTTTGGGACAGCCGTCATTGCCCCTGCCGATGCTGTTGGAAAAAGCAGGCCATTGCCAAAGATCAGCATGGACATCGCTATGATTAACGCATACGGACTAAAGGGAAAGATGTAGGTAACAACAAGCAAGCAAGCAGCTCCAAAAACAAACAAGATCATGCCTGTGCGAAGAAGTTGATTTGGCATTTGGTTTTGAATGAGGCGCTTGGCTAGTAGGTTGCCAATAATATAGCTAACTGAAGGAAGCATATAGAAGCGGCCAATCTCTTGAACATCAAACCCTTGGGCGGTGAAGACAAAAGGAGACTCAACGATATAACTGCGAAAGGCGCTAAAGCAAGCTGCAATGATGCACACATGCGCGATGAATTCAAGATTTGTAACCACCTCAAGATGCTTTTTGCCTGCTAATTGGCTGCTTAGCGGTTCTATAGGAGTAGAAGAAGGAGAAAGCGCTTCTTTGTTCTCCAGAATGATGACTGAAGTAAGGATACCAACGCCAACAATAGCAATAAAAATAAATGTCACCTGCCAAGTCCAAAAATAAGTCATATAGCCGCCAATAAAGGGGGCGATGGCGCCACCGATGCTAGCGATTGGAAAGATAGTAGAAAAAATTTTGACAGCCTCTTTACGATCATAGCGATCAACAATCAGTGTTCGGCTGATGACAGAGCCTGATCCTCCCCCGATAGCCTGCAATAGACGAAAGAGCACAAATTGCTGAATGGTTTGGGCAAGTGCACAAAGAATGGAAGCGGTGGTAAAAAGGATCATGCCGAAAAGAAGAACTTTTTTACGGCCAAAGCGGTCGGCAAGGAGGCCAGTTAGCAAATGACAGGCGGCAATACCTATGAGAGAGATAGAAAAACTCATTTGGATTTGAGCGTGGCTGCACTGGAAAAATTCAGCCATTTGCGGTAGAGCAGGTAAGAAAATATCTGTTGAAAAAAGACTAATAGAGGATAAAAGAGTAACTAAAAAAATAAATTGAAACTGGTTTTTATCTACCATCCTTTACCTTGTTTAGCGCAAAAAAAGAGGGTTTTTGGTGATTCTCCCTGATCTTATCTTAAAGTGCTTCGCGTTGCAGCACACAACTAGAAATTCGGATCCGGGATTTATCATTCAGCAAAAGATTCCATGCGCATAAAAGTTGGATCAACCGCGTGGGATAGAACTTTTTGAGTGATCTCGTCCATCATAGCCACAGGCCCACAGGTAAGAAACACTTTACCATGAAAATCATTAGCAATAACCTCAGCAAGCATGGTACCGCTAATACGCCCGTGCCTAAATCCCTGTGTTTTTTCTCTTGAGAGTGTTTGTTCGATCTTAATGTTAGGATGCTTCTCGTAGCTTTTTAGCTCTTGGCTGCAGATGATATCTTGGCTGCTGCGAAAGCTTGCAAGCAGGGTCATTTTATCCGGATAACCCATCTTTCCTAAATGAGGAGAGAACTGCCTAAGCATGCTTAAAAACGGCGTGACTCCGCTCCCTGCGCCGATCATCACCAGATGTTTTGGGTCGGTCTGAGGAAAATAAGTAAACTTGCCAATAGGCCCTCTGGCTCGCAGAATATCGCCAGGTTTTACGTCACGGCAGAGGTGTTTTGAGATAAAGCCGTTTTCGACCTCTTTTACCGTTACCGCTATGAAATTTTCTTGGTTCGGAGAGCTAGACATCGTGTAGGAGCGCACTACTGGTTTAGCGCTTAAATCGTCGAAGCGAAAGGTTAAATACTGGCCAGCTATGTAATCAAAAGGGCAATTTTGCTCTTCGTTATCGACAAAAATAAGGGTGCGGCAGTCTGATGTTTCTTGAATAATACGGGTTACTAAAAGGTTCATCCAACCGCGTTTAATCCGTCTAGCTGGCGTCTGAGCTCTTTCCATAGCCTTTGAATCCTTTGTCTAAAAGGACTAATATAGCAGCCTGTGATCTATTTATCAATGAACAGCAGCAAGCAGGCAGGCAGGGCATACATGCCAAAAAAAGCCTTCTTGGGAGAAACTAGCTGCGCAGTTTTCTCCCAAACCCTCATCCTTGTTGTTGCTAGAATTTTGGGAGGAAGCGTCAAGCTTCTCCCCTGATCCCTTGCTTAAATTAGCTACGAAGCAAAGACAGAGCCATATCAGGCATTTGGTTTGCTTGTGAAAGCACTGAAAGGTTGGATTGCACCAAAATACGAGCTTTTGCCATAGTTGCTGTTTCTTCAGCGACATCGACATCTTTGATGCGGCTTTTGGCAGTATTTAAGTTCTCCATTGAAATAGACAAGTTATTGATTGTTGAGCCAAGGCGTGACTGGATAGAGCCAACAGTTGAACGTTCTCTAGCGACGCGGCTTAAAGCGCTATCAATGGTGCCAAGTTTAGCAGCAATTTCATCACGAGTAGGGCCTGTATCATCTGCGCTTGCTGGGCCAATTTCGGATTCTTTGCCAAGACCTAGATCGGCAGAAGTGAATTTTAATCCCTGAAGATCAATAGAAATAGTATTTTCATTTGTTTCATCTGTTGTGTGATTTGGTCCCACTTGGATCACATACTCAGTTTTATCACCGACTGAGAAAAACTTATTGTCATTGAATTCGGCAGTAGCAGCAATACGATCAAGTTCATTGACAAGCTGGGTATATTCTTTGTTAAGATAGCCGCGGTCGCGATCGCTAAGAGTGTCTGTGGCCGACTGGACAGTAAGTTCGCGCATACGGATAAGCATGTTGCTCATTTCATTCATTGCACCTTCTGCCACTTGCATCATCGATACAGCATCATTGGCATTTTTTCGCGCTTGGTTCAAACCAGCAACCTTACCGCGCATATTTTCTGAGACAGCAAGGCCTGCAGCATCGTCCTTTGAACGATTGATGCGATAACCCGAAGAAAGCTTCTCTAAGCTGCCGCTTAATTCATCAGTGTTATTAGTTAAATGCCTTTGCGCGACCAAACTCTGAACGTTTGTCCTAATTCTTAGGCCCATAATACAATCCTCCCTGAGTATTAGATGAGTTGGTTTGAAACCAAGTTAATTTATGCATTCTTAATCGTTTTGCTTGGTAAAAACTTAAAACAAAACTTGAATATTTTAAAAATTGAGTTCGATTTTTTTCATATAAAATTTATAGAAGATAATAAAAATGTCTTAAATTATTCTTTATTTCAAACATTAAGCGATTGGCTAAATGAAGGCTTCTTTTTTGTAGAAATTTTGAGGAGGCACCAAGCAAATATTGGCGTCAGATAAAATTTGGCTAGTAAAATAACCGAATTAAAATTAATAGATTGGCAAGTCTAAATCTTTTTGTCTATAAATCCGCTGGCTAAAAAGAAAGAAATTTTTGGATAGTCTCGTTGTACTCAGCTATAAGTCGCTGGACAATGTCGCTAACTGGCAAAATATCTGCGATAAGTCCTGATATTTGACCAATCTCAAGCTCTCCTTCGGCAAGCTCTCCTAACAGCATCCCGCGCTTGGCGCGGAACTTACCCAGGTGGGTAGCTAGCGTTTCTGCTGCGGCGCAAGTTTGCTCAAGTGCATCGATTTCTTCAAAGAATTTATTTTTCAAAAGCCGTACTGGTACAAGCTTCTTCATACATAACCTTGTAGCCCCAGCATCAGCGGCAAGGATAGCCTGTTTGAAAGCCTCATGGGCTGAAGATTCTTTGGCGCAGACAAAACGAGTACCAAGCTGTGCGCCCATAGCGCCTAAGGCAATAACAGCAGCAATAGCCTGTCCATTGCCAATACCGCCAGCAGCTACCACTGGAATCTTTACTTTGGCGCAGACTTGCGGAATAAGCGCCAAAGTTGTGATTTCCTCGCGACCATTATGTCCTCCTGCTTCAAAACCTTCAGCAATGATAAAATCAACGCCAGCATCCTCGCATTTTTGCGCCAAGATAGGTGAAGAGACGACATGACCGACGGTGCAATGTGCTTTTTTTAAGAAGGAGGTAAAGCTCTTAGGGCTGCCGGCTGAGGTAATAAATTTAGTGATGCCAAGCTCAAGCGCTGCCTCGATTTGTTCTTGGGCGCCTTTATAAAGAAGGGGCACATTGACTGCCAGGCTGCCATTTGTCAACGATTTAGCTTTTATGATATGGCTTTTTAATAAAGAGACAT
>CALBMD010000371.1 GCA_937896265.1 uncultured Pseudomonadota bacterium | reverse complement strand
CTCATAGGCATGTTCCGATATTTACTACTTGCCCAAATTGCCCCATAAATACTGCGAAATCATTAGGATTAGGGTACGCTTGGGAGGCTAAAAATTTCATCTGATAATCTAAAATAGTGGAAACGACCTCATGAAGGGTCGTAATACCTAGGATGCCAATGACATAAGGGTTAGCAATAATAATGCGTAGACCCTCTAAGGCACCAGACTTCTTTTCTTCTTTAGTTAGGTCGTTAGTTTCTAGCGTGTGAAATTTAATTTTGTGGTAATGAATCAAAAAGGGAATAGCTATAATCCAGAGCGCTGTGCCCCCAAGAATAGTATTAATACCTACTTTATCTGAAAACGTCACAACGGTTGGTCCAATAAAAGCGCCAATTTGAGCTATAGATAAGATCATTGGAAAGAACTTCTTACCTTCATCAGCAGAAGCTTGCCCAGTTGTGAAGCCCCAAAATAAAGTCACCATAATAGAGCCAAAGCTTTCAATGGCGACATAAGAGACCCAGCCTAAAACTGAATCAATCATGGAAGTATTAGGACCTAAATCCGTGAAAAGGCTGATAGCTAAAAAGAGCAATGTATAAAGAGAGGCAAAAAAATAGAAAACTTTTTGCTTTGGCAGCCAATCAATTAACTTAGAGTAGAAAAGTAGCAGTGGAAAGATGCAGAGCATCGATACTATTTTGGCGGTTGGCTGATAAGTAATGCCCACTAAATGTGAAAAGAGAGGATCTTTTAGAGAGCGTAAGCACCAATAAGCTGAAATAATAATAAAAAGCACAAATGACAAGACTACAAAGCGAGGCACAAGCTGCTTTTCAAGTGGCCCCCATGGGGTACGATAAGTTGAAGCGTTATGGGAAATATTTATATTCATTTGTCCGTATTCTACGTTAAATCAGGAAGATAGCGATACAGTTGTTGTTTGTCAATCCGTCGAAAATAAAAAATTATACCGCGGCGATATCCAATACTTCCTGCCAATTCATATTGGGGCCCTTCTTCAGGATCAGATTGAAGTCTTTAGTTGCTTTATCATTCGTATTAGGTAAATTGCAGGAAGAAACAAGTACGATTTTTCCTTGATAGCCATCATAACGACACGAGCGAGGAAATTGGTGGCTTACCGAATCATATTCACCAAGAAATCTATCTACGACGATTAGATTATAGGCGTTTGGTTTTGCTTTCAACTCATCAAAAAACTTGTCAATTTCACAATAAGCGTCAATTTGGCACTCAGCTGAAACTTTACTGACAAGTTCTAGTCTTAAAAACTCGGCAAACAGCGGATCATCATCGACAATTGCTACATTACAAAAGAACTTACTCATGGGTATCGATTGTATCTCCTTGCTCTCTTTGGAGCTTGTTTTGGCTTGAAAACGCTAATGCGATTGTTTCTACAATCTTAAGCTGTGCAGGTGTCATTCCCCACAACTTAACTAAGAGTTCAAGAGCTAAGGTGGCTTTCGAGTTAAACTCATGCAATACGGTGCAATTTAAATCTCGGCGTAATGCCATGTGCAAGCGCCGAAAAAACGATAGCACTTGCGTTTCCCAAGGCTTTAGCTGGGCCTGGTTTGTCTGATTAAAAATATAGGCGACAAATTGTGTCAGTTCTTGGCCTGTTAATCCAGCAAACTCAACTAAATCTTCAATAGTAATGGAGAGTTCTTTTTCAAGCGTGTGTTCTGAGAGATATTTTTGTAGACGCCGCTGCCCAACGTTGCACTTAATGCTAAGTTCTCTTGCAATTTGATTGATAGAGGATTCATCATTATGTATAACCATGCGCCTATAAATAATGCTTTGCTGCAAAAGGTAATGACGAATTTTATCTTTTATGGAGTTGTAGTCCATAAGTGAAGTAACCTCTAATCAAGGGAATGCTTAAGAGAGAAGTATTACCATAAGTTGTGAGTTGGAGCAAGCCCAGTGCCTTGACTTTCTCTCCTAGGTAAATTATTTTGTGTTATCTTAAGCTTTAAATAGAGGGTATCTTGCAGGACTTTTCCCGCCAAGTTTGTTTTTTTATCGATGATGATGCATTCTGGCGAAGTATTTGGGAATTTACTGCTATTGAGTCAGGGGTTTTTTTGAAAACCTTAGACCAAAATGTGAAGGTTGAAGACTTGCTTGTTCACCCTAAAGATACGCATTTTTACATCGATCAAGAGTTAGGCTCTCAAAAAGGCTCTGATATCGCTAAAGGATTATTTGATCATGGGTTTCGCAATCTTACTCTTTGCACCTGTCATGATCCGCAAAGTCTATCAAAAAACTTCCCTTGGATTTCTGCTGTGCAAGGAAAATCGCCCCCTTGGGCAACTTCATAGCTCCTCTGCCCCGAATCCGAACTTCTAGTTGTGTGCAGCGTTGCTTTGTCGTCGCGAGTTTATGGGTGGCTTTCAAAAAATTTCACTTCTCGGCTCTACTATCTACTATAAGTTCTTTTTTTCGAGAAAATCTGCTATTTGCGTTAAATTAAAAAGCATATATTTTTTTTGAATATAAACAACATGTCCAAAGAGCTTACTAAAGCTAGTCGGTAGTAAAGTATCATCTTGATAATCTACTAAGAGATTAAAACCTTGAGGTGCTAAGCGAAAAGGCTTCTTTAAACCTTTTTGCCACGCATGTAGATTAAAACCTTCTCCCAGAAATGGTTCTAAAGTAGTGCTAAGTGTTGCATGCTTCTTGATAGGGCTAATGAGATCAGAACCAGCAATACCTAGCTGCTGGATATAATCGCCATCACGGGCAGTGAAAATACCTGAAAAGTTACCATTAAGTGGCTGTATACCTCGATGATTAACGATATGCAGCAACGTTAACTTATGCCACTTTGCAAAACGGTAACGAACGGGAGTGCCTAGCGTGACAAAATCCATCTTTATCTGAGCTAACTCACAAATATATTTTTCTAGATCGCTTGCTCCTGTTTCATCTCCTAATTGCAAAAAGATACGGCGTAACTTTGATGATCTTAGCACTTGGCTCAAGAGCGCTAGGATTTGCCCCCCATGAGAATGAGCAACAAAGAGGATGCGTCGCTCTTTTGTAGCTTCAATTTTTTGTAAATGGTAGAGAAGATTTATGAGGCCTAGAAGCCTGGCAAAATGATAGTTGCCAGAGCTCCATTCACTTAGAGATGCATTTAGGTTTGTCGTTTGGGAAAATAAATTGAGATAGCTATGATCAAATATTTTATCCCGCCACACAAGATGTTTGCGATCTAAGTAGAAGTTCTGCAATGTAGAAATCACATCTTCCAGCCCATCCGGTAAAAGGCTACCTGCCAATTTGAAGAAATCAAATGGATCATTGCCGACAAATGTTCCGTTTATAAAAATAACTTGCTTGATGCCAAGGCGGCCCAGCCGAAGGCCTTGATTTTGCATCTGTGAGGTCCAGTCCTGAGAAGAAAGATCAGGTGTGTCCTCTGGTGTTATTGCAACCATTTTAAATGGCTGCTTGTGGGAGAGTGTAGCGCTTTTGGTTTTTATAGAAAAAAAATGGAGATAGGCATAAACAGCAGTGGCTAATACTGCTAGCGCAATAACACCAAAAATTATCATAAGTTGCATGCTAAACCCTCATATCTATAGATGCCTTTACCTTAAGTATCTAACAACAGGAAGCTTTATGAAACTTTGTTTTGTTGCCCTAAAGTTCTGTCTTTATTGGACCGATTGAAGCTTTTAGGTGGAATAAAGTTAGGAGTTTGTGTGGTTGCAGATGACCAAGATGAGAGGCCCTCTCCTAAGATAACCTATGTTATTGGCGGCGGTGCGGTTAAGGCTATGGCCTTTCAAATGGGTGTAGCGCAGGGTCTCCAGGAGCATGGGTTTGTCTTTGCTCATGGGCTAAAGCGAGATGCTGAGGCTTTAGCTTCAGAGTTTGAAAGCGGTTATTTAATTAACAGTTATATTGGCTCGTCAGCTGGTGCTGGCATGGCTGCAATTTTAGCTAATGGTCTAAATCATAATGACATTTATGGGATGATGATTGAAGCAGATGGCATTTTGCCTCGAATTGGTTATGGAGATTTTGCCAAAGCTTTTGCAAAGAGATGGGCTGGAATTGGACTTAAAAAAATTTTGCAGCTGAGCTCACCTTTAGACGCTATGAATGCTCTCCTTAGATACAAATTTAAGGGATTTCCGGCGCCTATTCGTCTTGACTTTGTTGAAGAGTATTTTAAAAAATATATTCTAAAAAGTAATGAATTTTGTGACTTTATTCCTGAAATATTTATTACTGCTACACAGCTAAACCATACACGAAAGGTAGTTTTTGGCCCGCTTGATAATATGCGCGGCGATAACACCTATGATCCTTATTGCGCTTATTATAACGATGTTGATGTGTCTTCTGCATTGGCAGCATCAATGTCTCTACCTGGTCTTTTTGCTCCTTATCCTATTGTTAGTAAGTCGACAGGAAGGACTTTTCACTATTATGATGGTGCTTTAAAAGACACATTATCGATGCATATCAGTAAAGATATTAAATCTGATTTTTGTATTGTGTCTAATATTCATATTCCCTATGTTTATAATGCTGATTATGGCGATCTTGGTGAGCGAAATTTTACGCACCATACAAGTCAAGCCATCGCTCATTTAATTGAGCAAAAAGTTAGCCAGTATCGACGTGGCCAACTGCGTGAAAAAGAAATTATGGATCTTGCTGAAGACCTTTTGACTAATAGTAAAGAGTCGAAAACGCAAGAATTTCTTGAAACATTGCGTAGCTTAATGAACTTTCGCAATATGGAAGTCTTGTATGTTGCGCCAAGTGAAGATGAGTTTGAATTTTTGTTTTCCCCTCATTTTTCTTTTAATTCCGATAGGCTTAAGCTTGGTATCGAGGTAGGCCATAGGTCGGTTCTAAAAGCTATTGAAGATAATCCTGAGTTTTTAGCCAAGCTTCACAACTGGAACTCCAAAAAACAAAAAAAAGAAGTCGCTTAACACCTCTTTTTTTGATAATGATAATTTTTATCATTATCATGTAGGAGTGGTCATGCTTAGATCTCTTTTGTCATTAGCTATGCTCTGGTCGATAAGCCATAGGGCAAATGGTAACTTAGAATTTGGACGGACTCAGATTAGCAAAATGGCAGGATGCTTTGCTGTTGATTACACGTTTAGTGAAACACAGGCTTTAGAGCCAAATTATAAGCTCGATTCACGCGTTTATGATGCTACTAGTGAGCATGATATCTATGAGTGGATTGTACCGCTTTCGGATACAACAAATGAGGTGCACCTTCAGCATATTTTTATTATCCCAATGGGAAGTGAAAATTTTATTATGAAACATCAGGGAGAAACCTGGACATACGGTGCAACTGACTTGCATGAATATCAAGGAAGTAATACCTGGGCGCCAAAAGCAATAGCAGATACTAGCAGCTGGCGCCGCTCTATTTTAGCTTTAGATGATGGACCGCGCTATGCTTGTGCTGCGTCTTGGCAGCATAAGAAAGGTAGGGATATATGGGATTGTCAGCAGACTTATGCGCCAATTCCAGGGCGAGAAACCAGGGATATGAAGCGCTCGGATTATCAAGGTCTTGATCGTGTTTCATCGATCCAGGTAGCTGATACATATTGGCTTGAGCGCGAAAATAATATCAAAGTTCGTGAAGAAGCTCTTGTGAAAGTACGTTTGGTCAAAGAAAAGGGCAAGATCCATTATAGGCGTGTCGCTGATTTGCATTGTGCTCCAGCCTTATCTTGGGTCGAAGCGCGGCAAGACCTTTGGGCTATGCAACGTAGAGTTTGGGCTGAAGTGTTAGCTGAGGGAGTGTTTGCTAGTGATGAAGTAAAAAATAATACCCCACGATATGCAAGAGCTTTGGAGCTAGAGAATAGCTTTATCAAAGGGGAAGAGTCGCTTAATGTTCTTGAAACAAAGTTTCGTCAAATTATTAGTGAGTACCGTCACTTTGAAATATCAACAAGAAAAGCTTGGGAAAGCCTAACTTCCCGCTTTTAAAAAGTCCATAACTTTGAGCCAAATATAGGAAATTCTTATAAAGCGAAGAGTGCCTACCTCATACAGTTCACTCATCTAGTATAATTTAGAAGCATCTAAATTATACTTAGGTCAATGAGGTAAGTTTATGGCAATTTTTTTGGTATTTGCAATCATTTTCGTTACTTCAAATTTTACTTTGAAAGCGGAAAGTTCCTTATCAGAATTGCAAAGTCAATACCAACGGCCTTCATCTATTCCTTATTTAGAAACAAATAAGCATAGCAAAGCCAGGGAAGAACTAGGGAAGCACCTATTTTTTGACCCGAGGCTTTCTGGATCAAAGGTTATGTCTTGTGCAACCTGCCATAATCCTTCTTTTTCCTGGGCTGATGGTTTGCCGAAAGGGGTAGGGCATGGTCATCTTAAGCTTGGACGAAAGACACCGACGATCTTGAATTTGGCATGGACAGAAAAGCTTATGTGGGACGGTCGTTTTAACCAATTAGAGGGACAAGTGCTTGGTCCAATTGGTAGTGAAGCTGAAATGAACATGAGTTTGCAAGGTCCAGAAGGGCTTGCTGAAGTAGTTAAAGGCATTAAAGGCTATAAGAACATGTTTAAGAAGGCCTACCCTGGCGAAGAAATCACACCAGAGCTTATTGCTAAGGCAGTGGCTGTCTATGAGAGAGGTATTGTTTCAGAAGAAGCACCTTTTGATCATTGGCTAAAGGGGGATCAAAAAGCTATTTCCCAGGAGGCTAAAGATGGATTTATGCTTTTTAACGACAAGGCAAAATGTGCTTCTTGCCATAGTGGGTGGCGATTCACAGATGATAGTTTTCACGATATTGGTGTTAAAGATGAAGATATTGGGCGAGGGAAGTTCTTGAAACTCACATCTCAGCAACATGCATTTAAAACATCTAGTTTGCGTAATATTGATCAACGTGGTCCTTATATGCATAACGGTAGCGAAAAGACTCTGGAAGATGTTGTTGAATTTTACAATAAAGGAGGAAATGCCAAACGGGAGAGCTTATCAGAGATGATTAAGCCGCTTAACTTAAGCAACAATGAAAAAAAGAGCTTAGTGGCATTTTTACACACGCTTACTAGTAATGATAAACCAGTTACATTACCTATTTTACCAAGGTAATGGACGTTTTAAAGGAAAATGTAATGAAAATGACAATAATTTCTAAGTGTTGTTTATTGAATATGATCTTGGCAGCCCCTTTAGTTTTTGCAACAGAGCATGAAATCATTCAGCTAGATAAGAAATTTAATGTTCAAGAAATTACAATTAAGCCAGGTGATTCAATTAAATTTAAAAATAAAGAAAAAGATATCACGCACAATGTCTTTTCGCTTGGGCCAAAGAACGCTTTTGAACTCAAATCGCAGCTACCAGGGCAAGAAAGTAAAGTTGAATTTAAAGAGCCAGGGACTACTGAAGTAGAGTGCGCTATTCATCAAACGATGAAGCTTAAGGTGACTGTCAAGAAATAGCTAAAGATAAGGGTTTTTTAGTGACTGTAAAGAATAAAATTTTGACTGTTTGCTTTTTTTGGTCGCTGATTCTCGTTATTTCTGGATCTATAATTTTTCTAAGCCAAGAAAAACAGATGAAAGCGGAATCTCGTGTTGAGATATCTCATAAAACCGTCGAGATTTTTAATGAGCTTCATACCATTATGCTCAATATGGAGAAGGGTATTTATGGTTTTTTGATTAGCGGCGATGACTCTTATCTTGAGCCTTTTAGTCAAGCTGAGGGCCTCTTTGATGCTAAAGCTAAGGAGGCGTTGATATTATTTACAAACCTGCTCCAACAAAAAGAGTTTGTTGAGACCATTGTTCAAGCGAAAACAGCTTGGATTTCAGGGCCGGTTATGGAAGATATGCTTGCAAGGAAAAAGTTTACGAGAAAAATGATTACAATTGAAGATTTTATTCAAAGCTTCAAAGGTACAAATGCCAAACAAATCACAGATGTTATTGATAGTATAGTTGTTAAGGCTAAGCAGATCGAAGAAAAAACTATGGATGAATTAGCTCAAATCCAAAGATCGGCTGCTTTTCTTGTTCGCTTATCCGTCTTATTAGGTATGTCAGGGAGTATCTTCTTTGGGCTCCTAATGATTCTTCTTACGTTAACTCGCTTAAATGCATCTATTACCAGACGGATTGAAACTCTATGTGAAACCACGGATAAAATTAGCCACTCAAGCCATGATCTTTCCGATCTTAGTCAAAATTTAAGTTATGCTAATAACCAAGTGCATTCTGCGATTGAAGAGACATCTCAGATGATTGAAAAAATTAATGAATCAACAGCTGTTAATACTTCGGCAGCAGCGGAATCAATCAGGGTTTCAGAGTCTTGTACTAAGTCTGCTGATGACGGTCAGTATGCGATGAGTGTGCTTTTGGAAGCTATTGGGTCGGTGGCTGCAAGCAATGACAATGTGGGGAAAGAGTTCAAGGAAAGTAATGAGAAGCTTTTTAATATTTCGAAAATTATAGAAGAAGTGCATACAAAAACAGCTATTATTAATGATATTGTTTTTCAGACAAGACTTTTGTCATTTAATGCCTCTGTTGAAGCGGTGCGAGCAGGTGAGCACGGTAAGGGGTTTGCTGTCGTGGCTGAAGAAATAGGAAATCTTGCTACCCTTAGTGGAGGAGCTGCTAAAGAAATTTCTCTTTTGCTTGATGGCAGTACGCAGCAGATCAAAAAGATTGTTGAAGAAACGACGCAAAATTTTGATACTCTACTCAAGAATGTCCAAGTAAAAATTACTGACAGTCAAAGTAGAGCTAAGGAAAGTGAGCAAACTCTTTTAGGGATCAAAAAATATACTCACGAAATGAAGGCTATGGTGCAGACAATCACGAATGGCTCACTTGACCAAGCTGCAAGTATCAACAAGATCACGGCTGCCATGATGCATATCAAAGAGATGCTTGCTAAAAACCATGAAACATCTGAAAAATATTCCGCTTCCTCTATGGCTTTTGAGGGCTTAGCTGAGACATTAAATAGCGAAATTATGAGCTTGCGAGGGATGTTTTTAACCAACGCTAGAATTCACCTTGAAGAAGCGAGCTAAGCCGATGCAGCGTCTTAAAATATTGTTTGGCATTATTTTTTTACTGATGGTGGTGGCTGCTTTTTTTTATCAACAGTTTCTAGTCAATGCTCAGCTTGAAAGAGGTAAGCAGGTTTTTTTAAATTATTGCCAGGGCTGTCATGGGGTTGATGGCAATGGGAAAGGCCCGGCAGCAGCTGCTATTTCAGGTGCTAAGCCGCGTGATTTCACCAAAGAGGATTTTAAATACGGCAGTAGCTCAGAAGAGTTGTTTAAGACAATCTCACAAGGGGTGCCAGGTACAGTCATGCCGCCATGGTCTTCTTTAACTGCTGCTGAACGTCAAGACGTCATAACTTACATTAAGGCACTAAAGAAGTAGCAGCAGCTAGCTTTATTTAACGTGTTTCTAGCCAATAGATGGCTCCTTCTTTGTAGCACCAAATAATATCTAAATTAGCGATCTTGGTTTTATATTCTTTATCGGATTTGCTTTGTTTTTGGGTGGCTGGTCTAGGATCTAGAG
>CALBMD010000370.1 GCA_937896265.1 uncultured Pseudomonadota bacterium | reverse complement strand
CTAAAAACCCTTTGTGGTTAGCAAGTACAACCCCGCCATACTTTTGATTTTGATCCACAAAAAGTTTTTGCACTATCATCGTTCTTGAAACATGAACATCTGTTTCATAAAATTCAGGAAAAAAGCCATTTTTTTGTAAGCTGATAGTAACTAATTCTTCTAAGCCCTTATGAATTGGCAAAGAAAAAATTCCTTGCTCGTTTGTTTTTCCAACTATCTTACCGTCCATAAAAACTTTTACGTTATGCAAAGGCAAATTTTTTCTCTCAAATTGCCAAAGCGTCTCAATATCAAGACTGATACCCTTTACAAGTACAATTGAGTGTATAAAGCGATCAGGTTTAAATTTTTGCAGCTGTGTAAGGTGCCCAGGAAAGCGGCACAACAAAAATATTTCCTCTTCTTTAGAGTCAATTGCCACCACAATATGGCCATTTTCGTTGCTGACGCCCACAGATAGATAAGGCTGATTTCGCCCTTTAGCGAGAAAAATCTCTGCACCCTGTAATAGTTTTTTTCCTGAAGAATAGATGCGAAAAGTATGTTTTTTACTTTCATTGCCGCTAAGCTTTGCTTTTTTTTGATAAGTACTTAGAAGTAAACCATCTGGCCAAAAAATATCTTCTCTTGAATTAACTAAATCTATCGCTTTATCTTCGTATATATTAGTTTCTAACATCTCTATAGGAGGTTTTTTTGCCGTCTCTAAGACAATATCATCAATCTTTGGTACCTTATAAAGAATAGCTGTGATTTCTATTGCTTCTTCACTCATTTTAAGCCGTTGATAGTATGTAGAATAATAAAAATCAGAGCTGCTTTTTTCGATTTTTAAATCAAATGTTTCCTTCGTTGTCAAAAGACGAATCATTGCCCTAGAATCAGTAAAACTGTCTTTCACCTCTTTATCGTCGATAAATACTCTATATGCCACAATAGGCATGCCAAGATTATCGCTTACATTAATAATTATTTTTTGGCCATTATTCTTGACACAAGATAAAAGTAAAAAAAGAAGTAACCAAGGCATTTTAGATGGCCTCGAAAAGGATTTTCAGAAATAACCAGCACCCACCCACGCTACCGAGGCAGTGTCTTTCAACCAAATTAGATAGCGTCCATTTTGTTCTTTTAGAACAAGAAAAGCTTTTCCTACACCTATCTTCGTTGCTAAATTTTCGCCTTTAAATCCAGAAATCTCTTTAATAGCTTTCTTCGCTACAACGACTGATAATTTTTTTGGATTAATTGCTATAAGTTCTTTTTCACTTGCTGGATAAAGCGCTTTATAGTTTACCCAGCCAATTTCATCTATTTCAGGCATAAGAATTTTACGCCAAGATTTTAACTCGTCTAGTACAACCACTTTGAAGCCATATGGTAAAATATAATCTTTAAGCTTAAAATTAATCGATGGGCCTTCTCTGACTTCAACATGAGAGCGACCAACATAGCGAAATTCGACTAAGCTTGAAGGTACAAAAATTCTATCTGGAAGATTTGGATAGTTTTTATATAAATAAACTGCCGGCAAGCTGGTGGATTCGCTAATGATGTTAGATTGCTTTATGGAATGTTGACAGCCTAGAATAAGACTCATACTAAGCAATAGCAAAAATTTCATGTTACTCTTCTTTTTTGGCAATCTGTTCCTTAATTTTATACTTTTCCCCTAGCTGAATACGAAAGTATGTTTTTGAGTTGTTTTTTTCCATCATATGAAGAGTAATCTCTTCAAGATGGCCAGACCAATTAGGTGGAATAGCAAAAAAGAAACTTTTTGCTTTATAGTAGCGAATGGAATACCTATTTGCGTTTGTTTGTGGATTTTCTACTTCACCACTTGCCCCAATTTTAATGCCGCTAGGAGCGCCAATATATTCAACCTTACCACCTTCACTAATAATTTTTGCTACAGCCCAAATATATCCGTCTGATTTTGCTGATGTATTATTGTTGCGGATTGCTAAACTCAAATTAATTTCATTTTGATCTTTATGAACACTCACATCCTCAACACTAACTGGCCAATCTTTATTAAAACTAGCAACTGCTAGCTTTTCTAGACTAAATTGCTCTTCCTCTATTTCCGCCATTTCAACAGCATTAGTACTGTCATCTGTTGGCTCCAACTTTTCAACTTTATTCGAGTGCTCAGAGAGAAGATTTCCTTTTTTTGCGCGAATTTTACTTGGATATGCTAGCTCGTAGACGCCATCATAACGGCTTTGATACTCAAAAATAGTGGAGAGAGCTGCTTGCAGCCTCTCACTAAGCATTTCTTTTTCAGAATAGGTTTGTAAGCTAAGATAGCCACTTGATAAAGCCCAAGCCAAAGTTAAAGTCCCAGCAACAACTAAAGCTTTTACCTTGGTAATTGACAGAGTAAACGAACGAGTTTTATTTGAATCGAAAAAATAAATAACGTTTAATTTGGACCGTTTTGCAACGTTGGGTGCCTTTTTTTCGGCTTTGGCCATGACCTCTCCTCAAAAAACGAGGTTTTCTTCATAAATTATACAATAGAGTTGATCTTTTCTTGAGACTCAAAGCTTTGAGAAGTTGGAAGTTTTGCAAAAAACTGCCACTTGGGGTGATTTAAGGCATTTTAATCTCGGGTAAAATAGTATAGAACTAAGGTCAAAATAAATGTGATAAGCTTGCCAGAATGGAGCCATAGTGAGCTCAGAACATGCCCTTAAAATTGGAGTCATCAAGTTCTCAAGCATCGGCGACGTCGTCTTGTCAACGGTGGTTTTAGACATTTTAGAACAACTTGATCTGCCTGTAGAGATTTCTTGGTTAGGAAGTAATCCTTCTCTAGAACTAATCTCAAAATCTTTCCCTCAAGTCAAAACTATCCAATTTGATAAAAATTTGAGCGCTGCTCATTATATCAAGTTACTTAAGAATCAAGATCTTATTATCGACTTGCAGTCGAACTTACGATCTAGATTTATTACCAATGGCTTGCGAATGCGCTATCAAATTCCCATCAAAACCTACAATAAAAATATCTATGCACGCCGCAAACTTGTGCTTGCTAGTTATCTCTTTGGCCGAAAGCGACAACTAGCACTTGCTTCCACAAAAGCGCCTAGTCTACAATTTCAAAATATGGCAGGCTGTCTTATCGATGCTCTACAGCCCTTCCTAAGCCGCATGCAAAGCGGCTTGCTTACTAAAATAGACTTTACCCCAAAACTTAAGCAGGTTGCTTCAGGGCAAGAAGAACCCTGGAGGAATGATCTTAAAATTGGCACCTGGATAGCTATCGCTCCTGGCGCATCTTATGAGAATAAGCAGCCGCCTAAAAGCTTATTTGTACGTATCTTGCATGAGCTAAGGAAATTGCACGGCGATAGTAAAAGTATCAATCTTCTATTTGTCGGTGATAGTAAAGACCAAAAAACTGCCGAAATACTCATTGATAGGCTTGATTGGCAAGGTCTTGTCTTAAACCTCTGTGGCAAACTCTCCCTATGGGAAAGTGCCATGGCTGTAGAGTCAACAGCCTGCGTCCTTACTAGCGATTCCTCTATGTCTCATATAGGTGAGGCCTTAAACGTGCCAGCTTGCGTGCTTTTTGGTCCTACTGTTGAAGGATTTGGATTTTCCCCTCATTTGCCTGATAGTCGAGCCTTCTCTGTAGGAATAGGTTGTAGACCTTGCTCTTTGCATGGCAAGAAACCTTGTCGTTATCAAGATAGATTATGCTTTGATCAAATTTCAGAACAAAGCGTTGCCGAACACATGATAACTCTTATAACTCGCAAGCGTAGCAATGAGGCACCAGCTTGAAATACTTGTGTGCTTGTTTTCTCTGGCTTTGGTCAGTGTTTATTTTACTGACATTTTTTTTCTTTCGCTTATTAAGCCCATTTTCTAGCCGTATAAAGCGTTTCTTTACCGACAAAAGAAAACCTAGCTATTTTCCTCTCATAAAAAGCCCTTCGGTACTATTTTTTGTAAGTTCAGCCGGGGAGTATGAGCAAGCCAAGACCCTCATAACCAGGCTCTATCAAGCAGGACTGACCCCTATTCTTTGTTTCTTTTCGCCGTCTGGCTATGATTTTGCGACAAAAAGAAAAGAATCAAACTTCTTTTTTCTTAGTCCTGCCGATACAATTTTTGCCTGGTCACAAATTTTCGCTAAGCTACCGCAAATCAAAGCCGCCGTGGTAATACGTCACGAACTGTGGCCGAGCTTTCTTTTTACAGCAAAAAAATTGGCTATTCCTCTTTATTTAATCAATGCAACTCTTAATAAAAAAGAGCTAAAGAACAAAAAACTCAATTTCTTAAAGCAGCAGCTTCTATCTACCTTTAAAGCCGTCTATGCTTGCGATGAGGCTAGCTTTCAGATCATAAAAAGCTATCGTTTAGTAACCCTGACTTCTGATACAAAATATGATCGTGTTTTTGAGCGCAGATTAGAAAATAGCACTGAACTTAGCGGGCTAAAAGCAAAACTAGCAACTATTATGCAAAAGACTTATCGCTTTGCTATAGGTTCAAGTTGGCCCGAGGATCTAGCTCTTGTACTTCCCGCCTATAAAAAACTCCTGACCCAAAACCCTAACTCTCAAATAATTCTTTTTTTAGCCAATCACGAGGTAACTAGTGAGAGCACTCAAAAAACTATTGCTACCTGCCAGCAATTTGGTTTCAACACAAGCCTTTTGAGCAACTTATTAGAAAATCAAAGTCAAGCAAGCCTTGATATCCTAATTATTGATCAAATAGGTATTTTGGCCGAAATCTATGGGCTTTGTCAGGCCGCTTTTATCGGCGGCTCAGTGGCAAGAAAAATTCACAATATTTTGGAACCAGCCAGCTATAACCTAGCTCTTTCTTTTGGCAGGTCATACGAAAATAGTCCTGAAGCAAAACACTTGGCAAGCCAAGGCTTGGCAAAAGTGATCACTTCTTCTGAAGATTTATATTGCCACTGGCAAGAAGAAATGACACATGATTTTAAGGGGGGCCAAAGCATTGAAAGAGCCATGGCGCACCTACGAGGTGCTAGTGATTTCTTATGCCAAGAGATCTTAGGCCAGCCACCTCACAGATAGCCTCTGTTTTTCAAAATCCCGCCAAAAATTCGAAATTCTGCTCTATTTTCTAAAAATTACTCCGTTTTAGGCTATCAAAAAAGCGTTTATTTTCAGTCTATTAAATCACTTCCTCAAGACGCTCAGGTTTTATACGATCTGTCATCGTGGAGAATGAAGTATGATCAAAGGTAGCCAATTTGTTTTCGTTTTTTCACTGCTTTGGGGTTGTTCTGACAATAGTACTGACCTTGTCAAGCGTATCATTGAAGCTAATACCGCATTAAATGCAGCTCTTTCATCAGACGCAACTCTTTCAGCGCTTACTGTCAGTGAAGGTGACTTAAATCCCAAGTTTACCTTAAAGACAACGGCTTATGCTGTCTCAATAGGCAGCAAGACAAACAAACTTAAAGTGATACCCACACCTGATGATATCAACTCCATTGTCATGATTAATGGCATCAAGCAAATACCAGGAAACGAATCCCCCACCTTAGACATGGAGATTGGTCTTAACACCGTTTCGATCGTGGTGATAGCCCCCAATGGAACAAAGCAAACATACATTTTATCAGTTACTAGAGGAAAATCTTCAGATGCCACCCTTGCTGCTTTGAATCTTAGCGAAGGTTCTTTAACACCAAATTTTGAAAAAGCTACCACAACCTATGCAACGTCCATAGCCAACTCTACAAAAACAATCACGATAACCCCTACTGTCAGCGATCCTCATGCCAGCGTGGCGGTTGGTGGTATTGCTATAGAACCCGACAAATCCTCTAAAGACTTAGAGATAGAAGTCGGGGAAAATACTATACCCATTGTTGTCACAGCAGAAGATGGTTCTACCAAAACCTACTCTCTAGCCCTAACTAGAGCAGCATCATCTAATGCAGCTCTTTCTTCGCTTAGTCTTAATAACGGCTCTTTAACGCCAAATTTTGATTTAGCAACCTTTGCTTACACGGCAACAATACCACACGCTGTAGACAAAATTACAATAACTCCGAGTGCTGCCGATGCCCATGCAAGTATCAGTGTCAATGGCATTGAAACCGCATCAGGGGCTAGTTCTGCAGTTATTGCTATGGAGGTTGGTGTTAACGTTGTGACAGTAGTTGTAACGGCACAAAACGGCTCTACTAACACTTACACATTAACTCTAACACGAGAAAAATCTTCAGATGCAACACTTTCCTCTTTAAGCCTCAGCAGCGGCTCATTAAGTCCAGGCTTTAATTTGACAACAACATCATATACAGCATCTATAGCAAACTCTGTAAGCAGTATTACTGTCACGCCAATGCTAAGTAACGCTTTTGCAACTGTGAAAATTAATAGTGAAGAGGTAATTTCTGGCAGCGCTTCACAAGCGATCCTTATGAATACTGGATCAAACACAGTCACAGTAGCTGTCACTGCGCAGGATGGCACCATCAATACTTACCTTGTAACTGTTACAAGGGCTCAATCTTCGGACGCAACACTTGCTTCCTTAAGCTTAAGCAGTGGTTCATTAAGCCCCAATTTTGCTTCAGCTACAACTTCTTACACCGCATCCATAGATAATACGGTAAACAGCATCTTTGTTACTCCTATTTTGAACGAAACGCACGCCATTGTTAAAGTCAATGGTATAACTACAGCTTCTGGTAATCCGTCAGCTCCTATTTCTATGAGCGTTGGCGCTAATACAGTAACAATTATTGTTACCGCTGAAGACAGTTCTACTAACACCTATATTTTAACCGTAACAAGATCGCAGTCTGCAGACGCGACTCTTTCTGCTTTAAGTTTAAGTAGCGGCTCTTTAAATCCAAGCTTTTCTGCTGGTAATTCAGCTTACACAGTGTCTTTAGCAAATACAGCAAATAGCATTACTGTTACCCCTTTGGTAAATGAAGCCACTGCCACTGTCACCGTAAACGGCATAGCTGTACCCGCAGGCAGTGCCTCCGCTGCTATTTCGATGAATGTTGGTGTTAATGCCATAACAATAGTTGTTACTGCCCAAAATGGCACTACGAAAACCTATGATTTAACCTTAACTAGAGCGCAGTCTGCCGACGCAACGCTTTCTTCTTTGAGTCTGAGCAATAGTTCTTTAATTCAAACCTTCTCACCATCGACAACTGCTTATAATGCGTCGATTGATTTTACGGTCGCAAGTATCACTGTAACACCTACTGTTCATGAAGCAAACGCTACTATTAGTGTTAATGGCGTGAGCACAACTTCAGGCAATGCCTCGCAAGCTCTTTCTATGAACCTTGGCGCTAACGCAGTAACCATAATCGTTACTGCACAAGATGGCTCTATTGAGACTTATGTTATAACGGTAACAAGAGGACCCTCTTCAGATGCAACACTTTCTAACTTGAGCTTAAGTAGCGGCTCTTTAAGCCCAAGCTTTAGCACCAGTACAACCTCTTATACAGCTTCTATAGCCAATACAATGAACGCAATTACCGTCACTCCAACAGTCAACGAGCCAAACGCTACTGTTACGGTTAATGGCGTCACTACTACATCTGCTCATGCTTCATCCTCTTTTAATATGAATATTGGTATAAATACGCTGACCGTTGTTGTTACAGCTCAAGATGGTTCGACAAATACCTACACTGTGGCAGTGACAAGACCTGAATCCTCTGATGCAAACCTTGCTTCTTTGGTTTTAAGTAGTGGTTCTTTAAGTCCAAGCTTCGCTGCTGACACAACTTCTTACTCTGTCTCGGTAGCTAATGCAGTTACAAGCATCACCGTAACACCTACTGTTAATGAAGCAAATGCCACGGTTGCAGTAGCCGGTATAAGTACAACTTCCGGCAATGCCTCTTCTGCTATTTCTTTGAGTGTTGGGCAAAACCAAGTAACAGTGCTTGTTACGGCGCAAGATGGCTCTACTAAAACTTATACTTTACAGATAACAAGGGCAGCATCTTCTAATGCTAATCTGACGAGCTTAACTATCAGTAGTGGTTATTTAAGTCCAAGCTTTGCTGCTGACACAACTTCTTACTCTGTCTCGGTAGCTAATGCAGTTACAGACATCACCGTAACACCTACTGTTAATGAAGCAAATGCCACGGTTACAGTAGCCGGTATAAGTACAACTTCCGGCAATTCTTCTTCCGCTATTTCTTTGAGTGTTGGGCAAAACCAAGTAACAGTGCTTGTTACGGCGCAAGATGGCTCTACTAAAACTTATACTTTACAGATAACAAGGGCAGCATCTTCTAATGCAAATTTGGCAAGCTTAACTATCAGTAGTGGTTCTTTAAGTCCAAGCTTTGCCTTTGATACTCTCGTTTATACAACATCAATTGATTCAACAGTAAGCAGCGTTACAATAACTCCTACTGTTGATGATGCTAATGCAACTGTCACAGTAAATAGCGCAAGCACAACCTCCGGCAATGCCTCTTCTGCCCTTACTGTGAACTTTGGCTCAAATACAGCAATCATAACTGTTACAGCACAAAATGGCTCTACTAAAAATTATATTATAACTATAGAAAGAGGGTTATCTGCCGATGCAACACTTTCCGCTTTAAGCCTTAGCAGTGGCTCTTTAAACCCAAGTTTTGCTGCCAGCACTGCTTCTTATACTTCCTCTATAGCCAATACAGTGACAAGTATTACGCTCACTCCTACAGTAAACGAATCCTACGCCAGCGTTCGTGTATCAGGAACAAACGTAACTTCGGGAAATGCCTCTCAAGCCATCGCTATGAACGTTGGCCAAAACACTGTAACAGTAGTTGTTACAGCGCAAAATGGCTCTACCAATACATATACTTTCACTATAACAAGGGCCGAGTCAGCTGATGCAACTCTTTCTTCTTTAAGCCTAACAAGCGGCTCTTTAAGCCCAAGCTTTAACGCCAGTACAGCTTCTTATACTGCTTCTATAGCCAATACCGTCACAAGCATTACTCTTACTCCCACAGTCAATGAACCTAATGCGACGGTTAAAGTCAACGGTACAAATACAATTTCAGGCAACGCCTCCCAAGCTATAACCATGAGCGTTGGTTCAAACACGGTCACCGTCGTTGTCACCGCCCAAAATGGCACTACTGGTACATACACTGTTACTATAACAAGAGCACAATCTTCGGATGCGACGCTTTCTTCTTTGCTTCTTAGCAGCGGTTCTTTAAGCCCAAGCTTTAGTGCAAGCACGACTTCTTACACCTCCTCTATCGCCAATACCGTTACAAGCATCACCGTAACGCCTATTGTTAATGAAGCAAATGCCACGGTCACAGTCAGCGGTATAAGCACAACTTCTGGCAATGCCTCTTCTGGTATAACCATGAATATTGGCTCAAATACAGTAACAATAGTTGTTACAGCGCAAAATGGCGCAACTAACACCTACACTGTAACTGTGACAAGGCCTCAGTCCTCTGATGCATCACTATCTTCCTTATCAATCTCAAGCGGATCTTTAAGTCCAAGCTTTGCTGCTGATACAACTTCTTACGCTGTAGCAATTACAAATGCGACAAGTTTTGTCTTAGTAACACCTACAGT
>CALBMD010000369.1 GCA_937896265.1 uncultured Pseudomonadota bacterium | reverse complement strand
GAAAGATCGAAGCAATGACGCAATGACTAAGGTCGGATTAATTAATAGAGAAGGCGGAGATAACTGTGAAGCGAAAGTCGAAAAAGTAAACGGTGATTTGCAAATTTCTATTAAGAAGGTCCTGCCGAAACTGTTGGATTGTCACTATGATATAGTTCTATCAAGCGCATCTCCAGACGCTCCAGTTTTTGTTAATATGGCCGCAGGAAAGTTAACAGTCGATGGTATATACAAGTCGATCGATGTAAATATTGGCGCAGGAAGCTACATTTTTAGCGGAAGTACGCCTATACAGAAGATTAACATGAGTGCAGGAAAAATGAAGTTAGTATACGAGAGTTTGGCTCCAAATGGGCTCCTTCAAATCAAAGCCAATTCCTCTAAAATTAAAGGCATATTTCCTCGAGGCTCTCGATTGAATATTGATAGTAATTGTTCGCTCTCTAATATTAAATCGAGTTTTCCTAGGAGCGGTGTCTCTGACGCATTTAAGGTTATCGTCGAAGGAAACCTTGTGAGCGCAAAGTTTGAATAGATGCCGAGAAACATGATTGAGGGTCAACTGCTCAGATATTCTGCCCCTTTATTCCTCTTTTGATCGTTCTTTCTCCAGCGACTTAACTCACATTTTTTTGCAGCTTCGTGCCAATCACCACAACGATTACTAATGGCAAACGAGGAGTCATCGACGAGACAGTACATTATAGGGTACGGTAAGGAACTGACGACGAAGTTAACGCAACGCTTTTGGTTTTTTAGGGCCGACGATTTACTCAGATAGGGTCTTGCGCATCTTTTAATTGTAAAATGCCGTCATCACTACGATGCAATTTAAATCGCAAGAGAGCGCAATTAGGAATCTTTTGTTGCGCATATGGAGACGATGGATCTAGGAAACGGAAAAATTCTCTCAGCCAATTGGAGTGGCCAAAAACAATTACACGCTTATTTGCTACTTGAGAATCAAAAATAAATCTGGAAAAAGAGCTTAGTTTTTGATCGAAAAAGTCTCCTGCGTCATACGGATAGATCTGCAGGTGATCTTGGATATTGGCATATGTTTTGGTCAAAAAACTGTAGCCAGGAACTCCAGCTCTGAGGCTAGGGAAGGCGTTTGCAGGTGTTTCTGGAATAGAGTCAGGAACAACATACTCGGTTTCCCCCCATAAGACGCCCACTTCTTGGAGGCTTTGATGGACATGAAGTTTTTTGGGAAGATGCCCCTCGCTATTAGCTAGAGCAAAGATAGCAGTGTGAATAGAGCGCACTAGAGTGGAAGCCATGACGACTGTGTCAGCATCTAACACAGCTTCTTGTAATATTTGGTTATTTTTTAGCAATAAAGAGTCGATAACACCCTTTTCGGTGAGATCGACATCTTTTTTCATGACATTAAGACCAAAGATAGAGTCTAGGCCGTAGAGAATTTTCTTGAAACGGAATGTATTGAATTCTGACTCTGCATGCCGAACAAACAGGATCTCTTTTTCTTCTTCAGCTCTCATAGTCAGTGTTGTCCCCAGTGTGAAACAAACAAATAGCCAAATCCGAATCACAGATTCCTCCATTCTAATGTTAAGTCATAGCAATAAGAAGATCGCCGCTTTCAATAACATCTCCGACTTTGACACAAATTTTATCAATTGTCGCATCGATCTTCGAAGTAACAGCGTACTCCATTTTCATGGACTCTGTTAAGATCAATACTTCACCGCGCTCTACTTTTTGCCCTTCTTTTACCTTGATATGAATCACTTTACCAGGCATGGGTGCCGCTAAATGCTTTTCATTACGCGGGTCCGCTTTGGTTTGCTGCTGATTTTCTTTCATCTCAGCTTGATCAAATATTTCGACATCTCGGTCAAAGCCGTTGAGCTTGAAGAAGACCTTACGCTTGCCTTTCGTATGGCTGTTAGAAATCCCTTTTAGTGTGATAAAGAGAGTTTTACCTGGCTCTAAATCAATCTCTACCTCCTGGCCTTCGCCTAGCCCATAAAAGAAAGGTAGTGTTGGTAAAGCTGTTGTTTCGCGACCGAACTGCTGGCAATGAGCCTGGAATTCTTCGAATACTTTTGGGTAGAGAGCGTAGGAAAGAATATCTTGCTCACTCGGCTGTCTACCAAGAATTTGCTCTACGTCTTGTTTAAGTTTGGCTTTCACTAGATGCGACTGTTTGTTCTCAGGAGCGTTCTTGGCGCTGGCAAGCACTAGATTTTTAAATTTATCAGGAAAACCGCCTTCAGGTTCGCCAAGCTCACCGCGCAAAAGAGCAACAATAGAATCAGGGTAGTCCAAGCTTGTTTCGCTTGCTAAAAGGCCCGGGCCTGTTAATTTTTGTTTGTGTAACAGAAGAGCCAAATCACCGACAGCCTTCGATGAAGGTGTTACTTTGATAATATCGCCTAAAAGATCATTCACTTCTTCATACCGGATAGTAAGCTCGTGGAATTCATCGGCGCCAAGACCAACTTGTTTTGCTTGCTGCACGAGATTAGAGTACTGCCCCCCTGGTATTTCATGCCGGTAAACATCAGTGGATGTCGAGTTAATACCTGGATCAAATTCAGTATAGAGGCTGCGTACTTCTTGCCAGTAGCGAGCAAGTGTCTCTGCCGCTGCTAAGTTAACTGCTGATCTATGTTGAGGATCAGCTTCTAAAATAGCAATCAAAGCATTTAGGCTTGGTTGGGAGGTTAGCCCACTCATTGAGCTGATAGCACCATCAACAATTTCACAGCCAGCAAGGGCTGCTGCATGGAGCATAGCTACCCCAACACCAGCAGTGTCATGCGTGTGAAGATGAATAGGTAGCTCTGTGACTTCCTTTAACCCTTGAATGAGCATGGTTGCAGCATGAGGCTTAAGCAGGCCGGCCATATCTTTGATGCAAAGAATATCAGCGCCCATGTTGTCAAGCTTTTTTGCTAAATTTTTATAATAGTTAAGGTCAAACTTACCTGGGTTAGCGCGCGAAATATCACCTGTATAGCAGATAGCTAACTCAGCAACTCCACCTTGTTTTTTTACCTCTTCTAAGGCTTTTTGCATTTTCTTAGGTTGATTTAAGCAATCAAAGATACGAAAGATATCCAGGCCAACGCGGCGAGCTTCTTTGATAAAGTCTTTGATAACCCAATCTGGATAGCTTGTATAACCGACAGCGTTGTCACCGCGGTAAAGCATCTGTAAGAGAATATTAGGCACCTTCTCACGAATTCTAGCAAGGCGCTCCCAAGGGTCTTCTTTGAGAAAACGCAGAGTTGTATCAAATGTTGCGCCACCCCAGACTTCCAAAGAAAAGAACTGGCTTGCATGCTCGCGATAAAAGGGACAGCCTGCGATAATATCCTTGGTTCTAAGCCTTGTTGCAAAAAGGGATTGCTGAGCATCTCGCATTGTTGTGTCAGTAAGTAGCAAGGATTTTTGCTGCTTAATCCATTTTTTTAAACCATCAGGACCCTCTTTGTCGAAAACTGATTTGGCATTAGCTGTATCAGCTGCTTGGGGTTGGCTTGGATTGCGAAGAAGCTTTTCAGCAGAGCCAGTGATGACTGGTTTTTTCTTTTCGAGTTTATGAGGATTATTGACTGTCACTTCAGCGATATAGCGAAGTAATTTCGTCGCCCGATCTTTTGGCTTTTTGTAAGTAAACAGCTCTTGATTGTTTTCCAAGAAAGAGGTGCGAAAGGAGCTTTCTGTGAATTCTTGGTGATTGAGGATATTGCGCAAAAGTCCAATGTTGTGCTTTACTCCTCGAATACGAAACTCAGTTAAGCTACGTCGCATCTTGGCAGTGGCAAGTTCTTTTGTTTTACCCCAAGCAGTGACCTTTACTAGTAGAGAATCAAAGTAAGGAGTAATCTCGGCGCCGGTAGTTGCGTGCCCTTCATCTAGGCGAATACCAAACCCAGCAGCAGGCCGATAAGCGATAAGAGTGCCGGTGTCAGGAGCAAAGTTTTTTTGTGGGTCTTCGGTTGTAATGCGGCATTGGATAGCGCTACCAGTTGCAACGATAGAAGCTTGCGAAAGAATGCCAATGCGCGGGTCTGACAGAAGAGAGCCAGAAGCCACTAGAATAGAAGCTTGCATAAGATCAACACCGGTAATCATCTCGGTTACTGTGTGTTCGACTTGAATACGGGGGTTAACTTCAAGGAAATAGGCATTGCCCTCGCGATCCACTAAAAATTCGACAGTCCCTAAGCCTTCATAGTTAACATATTTGGCTACTGTTATCGCTTGTCTAAACACATCATCACGAGTCTTTTGCGAGATACCTTCTGCAGGTGCAAGCTCGACAACTTTTTGGTTGCGGCGTTGGATAGAGCAATCTCTCTCAAAGAGGTGAACGGTGTTTCCTTGGTGGTCAGCTAGGATTTGCACTTCGATATGTTTAGGGTCGACAATACGCTTTTCTAAATAGACATCGCTTAGTCCAAAGTTAAGAGCTGCTTCAGCACGTGTGACACGTAAAGCTTCTTCTAAGTCTTCTGCTTTGTCGACCATTCGAATGCCACGGCCGCCGCCCCCGGCAACAGCTTTTAATGTAACAGGATAGCCGAGATTTTTCGCTATAGCTTTGGCTTCTTCGAGATTTTCGACAGGCTGCTCAGTGCCTGGAATAAGGGTAAGCCCTGCCTCTTTGGCAATGCGTTTTGCTTCCACTTTATCACCAAAATGCGATAAAACTTCAGGGCTCGGCCCAATAAAGCGAATGTTTTCTTCATGGCAGCGTTTGGCAAATTGGGCATTTTCTGAAAGAAACCCATAGCCAGGGTGAATAGCATCAGCCCCACAGTTTTTAGCTAAATGAATAATCTCTTCGAAATTGAGATAAGCTTCAATGGGCTTGCCTTTAACCCCAATTCTATAGGATTCATCAGTTTTATAACGATGGAGTGAAAACCGATCTTCAAAAGAAAAAATCCCCACGGTTGGGATAGCAAGCTCAGTGGCAGCTCGAGCAATACGGATAGCTATTTCGCCGCGATTGGCGATAAGAATTTTTTTAAAAGGGGGCTTGTTCACGTTTTATTTCTCCTGCAAAAAACTCATTACCCCGGCAGAGGATCTGTGTCAGGTTGCGATGATTATAGGTTATTTGAGTCAAGATAGATACCTTATCAAAATATAAAGAAGATAGTCGCTTAATTGGGTACAATATAATGAAACTCCTATCAAAATAATCAGGGAGGAGGGGGGCTATGATACGTTTAATCCCGTTGCTATTTGTCTTTTTGCTTGGTTCTTGTTTATTTCGTGCAGCGCAAATGAAAAGAACGCCTTTGCCCTCTGCAGCTCCCGAGGCACCTTTAACTCCTGACACTAAAGATGCCTTTGATTGGCCTGATGATCCAAAGAATGAGATAGATATTAAGACGAACTATATTCCTGGTAGTGATTGGGTAGACTTGCAGCTAGGAATGGGAGACTTGCTCGATCTTTTTACAATAGAAGTCTGTAATACCCAGGACTCAGCCCCTTGTTTTCGCAGAGAAGAAGCTGCTGATCAAACGACGTTGTTGCTGCCAAAAAAAGGCAGCTACAACGTTACTGTGAGGGCATGTTTTAAGAATAAGACGTGCAAGCAGAGTTTGCGATTGGAAAATGTTCTCGTTAATAAAACAGAGGCTGATCAGGTCAAGATTGCAAACAGAGTTGATG
>CALBMD010000368.1 GCA_937896265.1 uncultured Pseudomonadota bacterium | reverse complement strand
AATTCCATATACCATTGCAGATGGACTTAAATTTTATGCACGATCAGAGATTAAGATTGCTCTTGCTTACGTTAGAATGGCACATCATAATGACAATGATGCATTTTTACTTAGTATTAAAACACCAAAACGCGGGATTGGTGATGAAACCATTAAAAAAATTATTGCGCATTCTCATTTAAACTTGTGCTCATATTATGAAGCATTACAATCTCTAGCCAACACCAATAGTAGCATTTTAGCAAATACCAAGGCTGTAGAATACATTAAAATAATTGAAATAATTAGACAAAATAAATTAAATTGGCGTCTATCTGACTTAGTCCATAACGTTATTCGTGTTTCTGGTTACTACAACTATATTTGTGAGGGCTCAAATGAAGTACGCATTACAAACATTATGGATCTAGTCGAGTCAGTAAAACTGCTTGAGGAAAGAAAACAGCAACCAGTTCCACTCTCAGAATACATAACGCTAATTGATGAACTTTCAAGGAAAGCAGAAGATAATGAGGAAAAAAATGAGGTTAAAATTATGACGATACACTCATCTAAAGGACTAGAGTTTAAAGTGGTTTTCTTACCATGCTTTAATGATAAAATAATTCCGAGTGCACAGTCATTAGCGAACCGATATTTATTTGAGGAAGAACGTCGGATGGCATATGTTGCATTCACCCGTGCTGAAGAATTACTCTACATTACTGAGACGGAAGCACGTGACTCACGTGGAATTAACAAACTTCCATCACGCTTTTTATTCGACTTTGATCGCACTCAAATCAATCAAATCAATATGATTCCAGAAAGCTTAATTAGTCAATTTAAACGCGAGTATCAGTCTGAAGACCCTAACAAGCCAAAAATTACGATTCTTCCAAATGGGTCTCAATTCCAACATCCTATATTTGGCTTATGTACGATTATTAATTTTGAAAATGATAGATACGATGTCAGCTGCGAAGACAAAAACGGTCAAAAATTAAATAGAAAAATAACTAAAAATTTTCCATGTTCAATAATCAATCCACCTACTGTTAACAATCTGCAGATAGTGGATGTAGACGAGGATGATGACTATGAAGAAGATACCCACGAGATTAATGAATCTGAAGCGCTGGCTAGACCAAATGAATATGAAAGTCTTTGCTTGGGGCAAACGCCTGACGTGATGACACCACAAGGAATGCAGGTGCTTGCTCAAACTTTGATTGAAGTTGATCAAAAGCCATCAGCCACCCAGCCACTAGACATGTCAAAACCACCAATGACTGTGCAAACTACTCATCATGTAGAACACCATAGCTGGGGAATAGGGTTTATTGAGTCTGAAAATGAAGATGGTTTTTTAATTCACTTCCCTGAAGTTGATGTAAGGAGAACCATTCCTAAAAACAGCACATCGATTAAAAAAACATCCCTTACTGGAAAGTAAGGGAGATATACAACTTATCATCTGGCTATACAAAAGAGCTAATTCAAGTCTTCAAGGAACGGAGCTGCCAACTCTTCGTAAAATTGGTCGTCCTCATCAGAATATTTTTCCAGACCTTCAGTTTTGATGACCGTGAGTATACCTACTGCTTTTCTACCCCATATACTTCGTCTCCTATTAAAATTTAGTATCGACTTACCTTGAACACAATCCCCCTCAATTATTTTATATTTTTCAACTAAATTTCTATCAATAAAAATTCCAGAATGAGTAAATGCCAAGCCGTTATTTGTATGTTCGACCAATTCACTAAAATCAGAAATCAGCTCTGAACTAGGCCTTATATTTGTAGCAGAGCAAGAAATAGCCTTATATCTTGGCTCAAGATCGGCACTGTGATACTTAAAAATTTTTAGAGCGACCACATCACCATCTGATACATTAAAACCACAATCGGATATATTCATCAGTCCATTTATGTTTCGATCAACCATAAAGTGAAATACACCTCTAGTTGAATTGATATGATCTATCACGCCAATCAAGTCTTTAAAAATATCTAAATAGTTAAAAGAATTAGCAGGCTTAATTAAAAATACATTAAACCTGTTGTTAGCATCTAACTCTCCTTTAACTAAAATGGTATCCCTAACACTCATACCTGAAAAATCATACTTTTTTTCTGGGATGGATATTTCTATGGGAAACTCGGAGTCATCGAGTGATACATAAATATTTCTGCGCTTGTTTGGTGGGCTTTGGTTTGTTTCAAAAATATCTCCAAGGACACCTTTAAGCCATGGCTTATCACCAAAAGCCAATTCATCAGCTTTTGTTTCGTTCTCACGATAAAAATTTTTGTTACTTTTTACAGCTTTTGTACTTGCATACCAATCTGAATTTAGATGAGAAGCTAGTGATTCCTGAAGTCTCCAGCCATTTTTAGTATAATTCGCCAACACTTGCTCTATTTCATATTTGGCATTTTCTAATAACCCTTGTTTAATTAAAATACTGGCTAGTTTTAAACGAATTTTACCTAAGAAATCTTCATCAGTTCTACACAATAAGCTTTTACAGCAGCATGATAACGCAACCTCTGAGTCACCATTTTCTAAAACCACATCAGCAAGCAAGTCCCATGACCAGAAATCCGTAAGCTTCGATCTCACAAATTTAGTGGTAAAACTGAGTGCAGCTTCTCTAGAACCTATTTTATGTAGCAATTTAGCCTTGTAGTAGACTAGCCAATTATTGTCAACAAACCTCTCTATGGCATCATCTAGGAAGGGTAAAAGATAATTTATTAGCTCTAAGTTATTATCTTGTCTTTCTGCTCTTCTGGCAGCTTTTTGAATAGATTTTTCTGCGAGACTTGGATATTTAATTCCATTTTGAGCAGTAAAATTTTGATAATCATCATCCGTTAGGTTTTTTAAATCCCACAACTTTACAAATGCAACATAATTAAAGCCATCTTGGTCTGATAATTTTTGAGCGATTCTTAAAATTCTAGAGTGCAAATTTGATGGTCTCTCGTTCTTTAGATTTATATACTCAGCAAGTAGCCTTCTAACAGCGTTGACATTTACTGCTTCGTTGGCTGTTAGTGTATTTAACTGGTGATATAGTTCCCATGCCAATCCTATAGCAACATCTTGATTATCAGATAGTTCTATGATTGCTGATCGATACAACTCTAACGCTTGTGCTCGGTTTCCAGCTCGGCTAGCCTGAGCTGCCTCATTGGCAACCTTCATACTTGGATTAGCCAGTGCTTCAGCCTTTCTAATTGACTTTACTAGAATGTTATCTGAGAGTATAGCTTTCAAGCTATTCACCTCAGCTATGAACTGCTGAGCAGTACTATATTCTGATCTTTGTGATGCAGCATTTGCCAGATCAAGAGCACAATACGCAAAAGCTTTCAAAACCCAAGCATCTGACGGGTCAACTTCAAGCAGTTTTTTGCCAAGATTGTAACCAGCCATTAAATCACCATTGCGACGCAATTCAAAAATCTCTTTACTTGACATATAGTTACCTGACTTTAAAAAACTCCGTAAGACACAAAATATAGCATACTTGCTCACACTCTATTTAAGGTTCAGCCGATCCCGTACCATCTCCATCATTTCATTCGGATCTTTTTGCAACACATGCTCTCCCACCCGCCCGTCAATCCGATTACGCTCAGCCACTTGCAGGCGTGATAACCAAAACCGCCCTGCGGCCATCGCCAAATAGATCGGTAAAGCGGTGTGCTCAGCCTCAGTCAACACGCGAATCTGCTGATACCCCTGCAAAAAGGCGTTTTTCTTGTGGTCATCCAGCCCAACATCCGGCCAATCACTACAAAAATCGTTCAAGGTAATCGCGATATCCAACAAATACTCATCGGTACAGCATTCAGAAAAATCCAACATCCCGCTCAAAC
>CALBMD010000367.1 GCA_937896265.1 uncultured Pseudomonadota bacterium | reverse complement strand
GCTGCTGTTTGCTTTTTTTGCCATGGGTCTTTCGTGCACCTCATCCAGCCTTATTTTTGCTATAAGCGCAGCAGGTTTTTACGTTGCCAAGAGCATCTATGATGCTTTGATACGAGCACTTATCGCAGACTATGTAGCTCCTCATTACAGAGAGAGTGCATTCTCGGCGCGATTTTTATCGCTGAATTTAGGAGCAAGTATTGGCCCTTGGGTAGTCGTCACTATGGGTTTGGCTTTGAAGCCAACGCTTTATGAAATATGCGCATTGGCTTTTGGTCTCTATGAGTTGGTTTTGTTCCGTCTACTTCCTCAGCAAGAGGAAAGAAAAATTGAAAAAAAGTCTCTGCAGCAACTGATCAAAATTTCTGCTTCAGATCGGGCGTTTCGCCTCATGGTTATCGTTGGTATCATCTACCTTGCTTGTTTGGCGTTTAACACTATGATCATGTCACAGTTCTTATACACGAGAGCCCAAGAGACTGGGTTGGCACTCTATGCCCAAATGTCTGTTGCTAATTGCATTACGATCTGCTGCCTACAAATCCCAGTAACTTTGATTTCTAAGAATCGCGACCCTGTTTTGGTTACGATCGCTGGCTTTACAATCATTGCCCTAGGGTTTGTGCTAATGTTAGCAGCAGAGCCATCCAATGTTTACATTCTAGCGGCAGGGTTGATTGGCTTCGGTGAAACTCTAATTTCGGCAAAGCTTGATCGCATTGTTGATGAGCTTGCACCTGCTGGTATGAAGGGCCTTTATTTTGGAGCCTTTACATCGATTCAGCTAGGTATGGTGGTAGGACCAATGCTAGGTGGGATCGCTTTGGATGTATTAGGTCAAAAGCACTTGGTAGCCCCTATTATCGGATGTTTGCTCGCTATCGGCATATTGCATACAATGCGTTGCAAGCCTACAACCAAGCCCGATTGATCAAGAAGTCGGCGGATACCCATACTGGAGCTGAAAATGCGAAGCTTTTGAAGCTTAGTGTGGGGTCAAGCCGAATAAAAATGGCCAGGGCGGAGTTCACTCCCCACCCTAGGCCTGTACGAGCACTAGCGAGTTCCTAATTGACTTTCTCACCCTCGCACTCAACAGCCCGAAAGCTAGAAATTAGAGCGAGTTTGAAGGGTCAGAAAGGGTCGTTGAGATGATGAGGATAGACAAGGAGTTGACTCCTTAAAGTATTTTATACTAACGAGAGCTTCTTACTATAAGCCTGCATGATCTGCTCCAGGGCAAACAAAAGATGAGCACTTTGAGCCAAACTGTACCTGCCTGCATTCCTATCTCCGATGATCAATGCCTTTGAGGAAAGCTGAAAAGTTCATGTCTTAGAACGCAAGTATATTCTCAGGAGATAAGAGCCAAAAGTATCAATGCGCTCATTGTCACAAAATCGTTGCTGCACTAGGAGTAGAGAAATTAATTGCTGGCGAAGATTTCTCCATTCATATGCTGTACAAGAGCCGATGATAAATTTCATCGGCATCTACATCCTAACAGACAAGAGACAATGATAGCTAAATTTGTGTCGCTAAGTTGCTCATATGCGTCGAATATTATATTTCGATTTTGTTCTAACATTTGCGCAGTGTTTTGCACTTCGCTTTTAGTCATCCAGTAAAAGCGCGAATGCTCTTCTGGATTTAGCCTTAGCTGACCTATGGCTTGAACGATGAAGTTTATCTGCCGTTTTTTCTTTCCTGAATGGGATAGGTAGTCAAAGGACTTCCCGATATCCCGTATTGAAGTCAGTTTTAGATTTGTCTCTTCTTGCAATTCTCTTGCTAATGCCACCACTAGGGTTTCGTCTTCGTCGACATGGCCGCTAGGAAGCTCTAATAATCCGGGAAGAAAATCCTCAGTTGCTGTTCTTTTCAAAATAAGGACCTTATCGTTCTGGCAAGCTAGCCCCCTATAAAATGTGGAGGCTTTCTACTCGTAAATGATAAAAAGTGCTCATTCGAGGAAGTCGAAAAAATAAGGATAAGATTACGCAAGGCAAAGAATTGCGTCGACTTGAGCAAGAGTTGGCAGAGGCTAATCTGGAAATTCGCATCTTGAAAGAGCTTTTAAAAAAACAAACCAAGCATGGCTCAAAGACGAGAAGCAGCAAGCCAATTTATAGATGCAGGCAATAAAGTGACCCAGACAATAATAAAAGTTGGCAAGCGATGGCGGCGTTGCAGCACCGGTACCGGTACAAATCGCTTTAGATTATGGGGCTGATTTTATTGTGGGGGTGAATATTGCTGAGCTGCTTGTCGATGCAGCGCCACATCATTTAATGGGTGTAGCAAAACGTAGCTCGGAGATTGCTTATATTCACCAAGCACAATTATCGGCGAAAGGCGCAGATGTTGTGATAAATTTTGACTTCAAAGATATTGGCTCTTTTACAGAAGAGCATACACAGTATTTGTATGCTTCTGGCATAGCAGCGGGTAAGAAAGCAGTTTCTGAGATTCTTGCCAAGCTTGCTGCTTTTGACGCCGCCCGGACCAAGTCTCGTTCAGGTAAAAAGCAGTAATGCTATGCCACTCTTGAAAAATCTTCTATCACTTCTTTTTGACTTAAGTCCCATTTCCTTTGCTTAATCATCCATTTTGCAAACTGCTGTTGGCTCTTAAGCAAAAGCTTACTTACATCTTGTTTGGCTAGCTTCACGATAGATCCCTTGAGACCATAGTTATCACTATCAATCTTTGCATGCCAAAACGAGTATTCATATACTTTATAGGCTAAACGATTGAGAGTCTTAACCTGATTTGAACGCTGAAATTGTAGTTCATCTTGAATACTATCAATGCTTTTAGCGTCCATAATTCCTAGCATCGATAACTCAGGTAAAAGCTCTTCTACGAAGATTTCTTCCACCACCTCTTTATTAAAAAATCCTCTGTAAAAATTAAAATGAGCTTCTACTTGCTCGCGAAAATCATCCTCTTTACGTCGGTCGCTGCCCGATCTTTTTTCTCCTAAATCAATCTGATTTTTAGGAGACTTTCTCCGATCATTTTTCTTTTGATTATTAACCATTGCCGCCCGCCCTTGCAAAGACATCATAAATCTCTTTCTCGGAGAAATTTCTAAATCCTTGCTGGTTATATTTTTCCTAACTGGCGGAAATAAGAAAAAAGCTAGCTCCGTGCACTGCTTACCTGTTAGAACCAGGCGCGAGAGGATCGCAAGAGAGCTTTAATTTTCAAAAAGCTTTTCAACATGACGGAAAATTAAGGGTTGCTTTTTATAAAGATCGATGAATTCTTGACGCATGTCGGGATTGCTAATCTTTAAATGCAAGTTATCAAGCACCCAAGGGGTTTGAGCCCACATTTGTGATCCTAATGCTTCAATGAGCCTGAACAAGCTCTCAGCTTTCTTTGCATTATTGATTTTGTAAGCAGCACCAACCACTTCAAACTCAAATGCGTGAGAATGCTGCCTTAAAATCTCTCTGACAACAGTAAACTGATATCTAACATATGGCTGATTAGAAACGAATATCACTGATTTTATACTAGGATGTTTAGTCAACCACTTGATAAAATCAGTCACCGTTGTTTCAGTAGTTGGCCTTGGCAGATTTCCTCTAGGTGTATCAATAACTGTCGATTCAATTTTATTAAAAAGACTAGACTGGGCGAATATATCTCGCATTAAATCAGCTTCAGTCAGTTGATCTATGCCTTTACCTAATTGCTTAGCTAAAACAGTTAGTTCTGATAATGGCCCATCTATATCTTTTTCAGTTGTTACGTATCTTTCTCCAGTCAGAAGAACTAAAAATTTAGGCTGAATAATCTTGCTTTGAATCAGTGACTCTGCAAATTTGATCCTCGCCTGCATTATTGGTTTAGTAGCACCGAAGACGCAAAGAACCTCTGACGTTTTTAACGATGGTTGCTTTTCTTCTGTTAAAAAGCCAATGCCATGCACATCATTGAGAATACCTTCTTGATCTTGTTCCAGCCATGCTGGACGATCTATTTGCCAACGCTCTTTCACGCTGCTTCGGTCTACAAACTTTTCTTGAGTCGTTTTAACAAAGTGCAAAAATGCCCTAGGAAGGTCGGCATGTGAGTACTTTTTGTGTAGAAGATCGCTGGTGGCAATACCCGCCCTACTAAGCAAGCGTTCAAAGGATTGCTTTTGTTCAGCGGTTGATATCCC
>CALBMD010000366.1 GCA_937896265.1 uncultured Pseudomonadota bacterium | reverse complement strand
GCCCGCATCAGCGCTGCTATGGATAAAATTCGTGTACAGGTTAATTTTAAGGGGACTCTAAAAAAATTTATTCAAGGGCTATCGACAGACCCAAAGTATTTCTACAAATCTTCGAAAGAGCTTTTTGATGCCTTTTTAGCTGTAAAAGAGAAGATTCACAGCAAGATACCTCAGTACTTCAATAGTATCCCTAAAACTGATTACACCTTGGTCAAAAGCAGCAACCCTGAAGACGCTGCTGCTCGCTACTTTATGCCAACAATGGCTGCGCCTTATGGACGATTTGTTGTTAATTCTCAGAATACAGCCCAAGTGCCTATGTATGATGTCACGTCATTATCCCTGCATGAGGCAGTACCAGGGCACCACTTCCAGCTGGCTCTCGTTTATGAAATGCAGCAGACTCTCAGCGAGTACCAGCGCAAGATGTTTTATTCTGGTTCTTTTATCGAAGGCTGGGCCTTATATGCTGAATACCTTGGCAACGAAATGGGTATGTATGAAGATCCTCTACAGCTGCTCGGTAATCTCAATAACGACATGCTACGAGCTGTGCGTTTAGTTGTTGATACTGGCATTCATGCTAAAGGCTGGAACCGAGAACAGGTGCTAGCATATATGACAGAGCATATTGCCTCGGATATCACTCAAATGAGCAATGAAGCTAACCGCTATGCTGTGATGCCAGGCCAGGCACTAGGGTATAAGTTAGGGCAACTGAAGATTATTGAACTCAGGCATTTAGCTGAAAAAGAGTTGGCAGCGAAGTTTGATTTAAAAGAATTTCATCGCTGCATCATTGGTAGTGGCACCGTATCCCTTGCTGTCCTAGAATCACTGGTACATGAATGGGTTGCTGCAGTGAAGAAAACTACTGCCTAGTCTTTGACGCGAAAGCGCCAAAGATGTGTCCCAGCTTCAATTCTCGTTAGCAGGCTCTAGTGGTAAGTTTTTTAGAAATTTCTCTCGATCACCAGGATTCATCCTTTCAATTGCTTGCAGAGTGTTCAGTGATGACACTTCAATCGGGCCATCTGGAGAATTTACAAGCACCTTAATCTCTCCGAAAGACTTAAGTGTTATAGGATCTACTCTCTCTAAAGTTTCTTTTTCTCGGTTATCTCGGTTAAGTGTTACATAACCTACACCCTGCATATACGTAAGACCAAGTTCTATACCCAATGGTATAGGTGTATGGCCCCATATGCTCTTAAAAGATTCTCTTAAATTAATTTGCCTCATAGCGTCAAGATGCTCTGCTGTTTCAAAACCAGGTTCAGTCTTATTTGTCCAAGGCCGCAGATCCATGATTGTAAAAGAAGGAGTACCATTCTCAAATTTTACAGCTAAACTTGATAAATCAATTGAAGTACGGGGCTGGTAACCAAGCTCCTGCATAGTTTGAAAAATTTCAACGAGAGACTTTGCCAAGATATCAAAATGCTCAAGTGGTATCGGCTTATCCCTATAATATTCCGCTGCTGATTGGCCATTAGCTTTGAATTCACCAACTTGCTCTTTCCCTCCCAGCATCAGTACTCTAGGAAAATAAGGCTTACCTGCTGCTGCTTCAAAAGTGGCTCTTAGAGTTTCTGGCTGCTGGTTGACAGTAAGCACCGTTACATCAGCCTCAACATTATGCTCAGCTCGCATCCCCCCCCACTTACTCCATTTTTCATTAGGATTTGGTGGTACATCTTTTTTTTGTGTTTTCCCTTCTTGCTCTTTTTTGAGTTCGTCTTTGTATAGTGTATAATAAACATGAAATTGCTCTCTTGCTGTTGGGAAGGAATCTTTTTTAATAGAAGTAATTAAATCTTTTGCATGAACAAAAAAATCGTCCAATTTCTTTTTTGCCGCTTCTTTTCTCTCTTCGTTGGTCATGGCTCGAAAGTTTGCAACCATTTCAAATTTAGGTTCTAATTTTCCTTGGACATATACCTTCATATTTTTGAGTGTTAGCTTTTCTTTAAGGGCATAACCCTGTGCTAATTTCTCAGCGAGAGTTTTACTAACATGATCTATTGCGTCATTTTTAATTCTTTCAAAATCTTTTTTATTGGGTCTTCTAGGTATTTTCTCTTTTATTTTCTCCTTGCTGTCAGCAAGGGCTTTCTTCGCTACAACCCTTGCAGCCCTTGAAGAAAAATAGAGTTCTCCAGAATACTCTTTAGTATCTTTGTTATGATTGGTCTCTGACGACTTCGGCTTATTAAAAAGCTTAGCCGCTGCTTTTTTCACCGCCGCTGCTTTTTTCACCGCCGCTGCCTTAATTGACGGACGACTAACACCATCAGTCAGGCCAAAGCTAGGTATTTTGTCACCAATAGCTGCATCATAGTCATACCAATTTTGTGGGCCCTGTGAAATATCCCCTTCATTGGAAATTGAGGTAATATAGCCAAGAGCACCAATTTCCATGACACCACTCATTTTAATATGAGATTGGTCTAGGTACTCTTCGATATCATCTAGCGAATAAGGTGAGCGCACAAAGAAGAGATTTACTGGTTCTACTGTTACCAAAAACTCGTATTCTCCTGGATTGATGTTAAGCTTCGTTAAGGCATCAATAGGCACTAAGTCTTGAACAATGATCTTTTGTAGATACTCATCATAGTCATGCTTTTCACCCTCAGGGTTCAAAATATAATCAAAAACCCTGCCATCTAAAGACTTAGGTTGCACAGAATGGACTTCTGAGTCCGCAACATCCCCTTTTTCATCAAAGAACTTGTAGACAAGGTCATATTTTGTATCTTCATTATTGATTTTTTCACTTGCAGGTGAGGAATTAACCTTTTCTGTTTTGTTACAACTAGCAAAGGCCAAAAGCACAAATTGCAGAATGAGAATCTTCATTTTTAAAACCTTTCTAATCAGTCGATTAACTGTTTCGGAAGATTTTAATTTTTTCTTAATGGGAAAGAATAAAAACCAATGAAAACGAATGATTAGAAGGGAAAAAAGGAGCTTGGAAGATTACAAAAGTTACCTTCCTTGCAGGCGAGCAATACGATCTTCAAGCGAAGGGTGGGTAGCAAACAGCCTAAAAATCCCGATACCATGTCCAGAAATCTTCATCGTTTGCGCAGCAGTACTAGGGCTATCATCTACCGCTCCTACATGGCGCTGTAGCGACTGCAAGGCTCGAATCATATTCTCACGGCCAGCAAGTCGGGCACCACCGGCATCAGCACGGAATTCACGCCAGCGTGAAAAAGATGCAATAATAATCGAACCAAGAATCATAAATACAATCTCAAGAACAAACTGAGTAACAAAATAAATTCCATGTGAAAAACTGCCACCTTCCTCACGTTCATCGCGTGAGCTAGTTTGCGCGACAGCAAAAGCAATAACCCTGGCTAAGAACATTGAGAAGGCGTTAACGACACCTTGTAATAAGGTCATGGTCACCATGTCACCGTTAGCGACGTGTGCAATCTCATGACCCAAAACACCATCCACCTCTTGGCTACTCATACGCTGCAATAACCCCGAAGAAACAGCAACTAAAGCGTGGTCACGAGTAGGACCTGTCGCAAAGGCATTCACTTCTGGAGAGTGGTAAATCCCAACCTCAGGCATGGTTGCAAGGCCTGCAGCTTTAGCTAAGTAGTGCACGCGGTGCACCAAAGCTCCTAAATGCGGATCACGAGTCATAGGGTCAATTACTTCAACACCTAGACTCCATTTAGCCATCATGCGCGACATGGCGAGAGAAATAAAGGCACCACCCATACCCCAGACAAAACAAAACCCTAGAAGGGAGTTATAATCTAACCCCTGAGCAGAGAGGTAGGGACGAAATCCGAGTAGATTGGTAATTAGAGATAGCGTAATAACGACTAAGAAGTTAACCGCTAAGAACAAGAATAAACGCTTGGCAATTTGCATCATGGCACTCCCGTCACAGACAAACATAGTTGAGCAGAACATAAGTCCTATGCTTAGGATGTCAAGATTCTTAGCTGAAAGTCCATAGCTACAAAGGTTTAGCTAGAAAAACAGTAAGTTATGCGGAGGTAAGCGCAGCGGCCAGCCGTGAAAAGCAGCTGAAATCTTGGGATCGTGTAGCAAAAAGAACGCGGTTAATGCAAACAGATCACCTGACGCCGTCTGGCCGATGCGGCCACGACGGCTGGTGATGACTCTGGCCTAAGGGTTTCCGTA
>CALBMD010000365.1 GCA_937896265.1 uncultured Pseudomonadota bacterium | reverse complement strand
TGGACGCCCGGGGCCGATTAGCACTCTCCGGTCGAGACTGCTTGCGAACGGCCGGAGCGCGCCCTAGGGTTAGCACTCGCTAGAGACGAGTGCTAACGCCCGAGGGGGCGTGGCACCAACCACACGCCCAGGAGGCGAAGCATGGCCCTGAAGCCGCTCGAAGACCGCATCACGGGGATGGCCGACGACAACGACCGCCACATCGTCGCCGCTGCCATCCAGGGCAACGCGGAGGCGATCGTCACCGACAACGTCCGGGACTTCCCCAACCAGGCGCTCGAACCGTGGGGCCTGCACGCGATCAGCACCAGCGACTTCAACGGCTTTCACTTCATCGCCGAGTCGAGCAAAGTCAGCAGCAAGAATAGAAGGGAGTAGAGCACATTGATCTATTTTTCTCTCAGGCATGATTCATCAACTGCGCTTTTTGTAATTTTCTTTTAGCAAGTTGTGCTTTCAATCTGCTCATACGGTTAATAAAGACAATCCCATCAATATGATCGATCTCATGCTGCAAACAGACAGAAAATAAACCATCTGCTTCTATGAGTAAATTATTACCAAACTCATCTTTAGCCTTTACTGTAATTTCCCCCGCGCGATCAATATATTCATAAATCTCAGGAAAACTTAAACAGCCTTCTGTCATTTTAATCCGGCCTTTTTTCTCAACAATAACAGGGTTTACCAAAGTAAACTTTTTATCGTGCCAAGGCCTTCTTGGTTCATCTTCTGCATCCTCGCCCTCTTGGTAAGGGATATGGATAACAATAATGCGCTTTAAAAGCCCTACTTGATTAGCAGCAAGACCAATCCCATAGCTTTCTTCCATTGTTTCATGCATGCGTTTTGCTAATATTGGCAGGTCTTTATCAAACTCCGTTACTTCCGCCGCTCTAGTTGTCAGTATCTCAGATGGCCAAGTAACAATCTCTAATTTATACACTTCTCATCCTAATCTTTGAGGCTTACCTTTTTTCAGTTTTGTCATTTTTCCCTGAAATTTCAGCAAAAGTCAACTTTCCAGTTTCATAAATCTTATTAAACAAGCGATTTGCCTCCTCTTCAACCATATCCACAAAAGCGTTTTCAACCAAAATCTTATGACCATGATCAAAAAGTGAGCGCCCATCCCACTTAAAAGATAGGACAAATACCCAAATTACCATCTGCAAAGCTATTTTTAAAAGCCATGCCGCCAAATCTTTGAGCATGATCGGCTCCTTTCAAATAAAAGTCTGTAAGTTAGACCGTTTCATAAACATGGACTTTTTTAGTCACCTGCAAGCCATTTTGGACGAAATAATTGCAAGACTCTATGGGAGGAGCGTATAGATGCAAGGTAACTGCAGGAGTGCTTCCTTCAACAGCAATGCGATGCGCGCCTCTTTTGTCGTCGATATAAGACCAAGTTGCCTGATAACATTGGCTTTTTCTCTCATCCTGAAGAGAAATCTCGTCACCTTGCTGACAAAGCTGGTAGAGATACTCCACCACGCAACCTTGAATATTTAGCATCCAGCCTCTAGAACCGCTATGGCAGTGAATAGAACTTTGCTGTCCAGGTTGCCAGCTTAACACTAAAAGCTCATAATTGGCTGTTTTTCTTATGCTTTGTCGATTATAAGTGTCCGGCTTAAAACGAACATATTCTTGAACATCAGCCAAACTCAATTCCACCCTCTCAAAAATTTCACCAAACTCATGCGCTAGAGCGACTTCATTTAAGGCATGAAGAAGCTGTGGCAACGAACGGATGCGAGAATCAGCAGAAGCAGACACTCAAAGACTCCATGTAATGACAAATTTATGGGCTTTTAATTAGTTAAGGCTAAAAAACAGTGGCGGAAAAATCAAGAGGAAATTATCGTCAAACCCAAATCTATCTTGTTAGTCGCTAACGTGAGCCATATTCACAGGCAGGCACAAGAGCTAAGCATCAAATAAAGCCCTTTGCAGAATATTCTTAGCTACAACTGGCGATGAATTAATATAACGACTAGGGCAATCTGCCGATCTATCTTTAGCTGTAAGCAAGCGGTTATAAATTGCCTCAAGTAAAGCGACACCTGTAGGTTCGTCATATTCTGCGTAAAATTCAAGCCTGGTGCGATGTGAAGCCACAGCATTACGAGCCATGACCTTAAGAAGATCTTTACAACGTTGAGATTTAGATTGCTGAATAGGTGGAACAACTGCTTGTTCTATGACAGTAATTGTAGGTGACTTACGCACTAAAATCTTGCGAGTCTTGGTTTTTTGAACTCGCGCTCGCAATGTTTGCCATCTGACTCCGTATTTGTTAAAAAGGCGACCATCAAATTTTTGATTAATTTCTTCCTTGGTTAAATAACCCTGCCAATTTAAAAATACAGCCTGAACGCCACAGTTTTTCAATCTTTCTGCAAGATCACTATCAAAAAGGTCTATTTCATTAGAGTTGAGATATCTTGCGAGAATAGCGCAGTCTATAGAGGAGAAGTTTTTTGGATCTTGTTTTAAGGCACGGTAGACATCATCTTTTGATGAATAGTGGATAAGCTCAGCTTCGGTTCCAAGAGACCTTTGCCACCCAAGCTTAACCTGTGGGTCCCCATCTATAAGACAAACTCTTGGCTTAGTTCTCATGATCTCCTACTCTTCATAAATTTAAGTAGTCCTAGAAAAAGCACAGATATCTTCTAAACTCCTAATTAAATAGTGAGCACCGCAAAAAATATCAAGTTAAAAGATTCTAAACTTAAATTTATTTATTTAAGATGTTATGCCTAAGACAGGAGACGCTATTTAAGAAGATTACCAAAGAGCCTGTCACGAACACTTATTTTTTTTCTCTTTTTCCAAAAAACAAGACTCAAAAACAGCCTTCTTAAAAGTTCATCTAAGTAAATATACTCATCATCTTTTTTCTTTGGAAAGGCCATTGACGAACTGATTAAATGCCCTGCTCTTCTATTCCGAGTTATTTTCATATATCCTTTTCCACTCTCTAATCTTCAATTATTTTGGATGATAACAGCAACTTTCGCAACGGCGATCTTTCTCACCTGAGCATAAAATGTGTATCATAGAGGTAAACCTAGCCTTTGAAAGGAGGTCTTGGTGTCAAAAGAAACGGAAGCAATCGCTTTTTTTCGCCGAAATATTGGCGAAAATCAAGTCTTAGAGTTTTCCGATCAAACTGCTCATTGGGGAAAAGACTGGACAAAAGTTTACGCGCCTAACTTTCTTTGTATCGTCTTTCCTAAAAATTCTCATCAAGTCTCACAAGTATTGTCTTATTGCTTTAGCCAAAGGTTATCTGTTGTACCAAGCGGGGGCAGAACAGGTCTTGCTGCTGGGGCGATGGCTTGCGAAGGAGAGGTCATTGTTTCTCTCACCAAAATGAACAAGATTCTATGCCTTGACCCCTTAGGTCTAAGCGTAGAAGTAGAAGCTGGTTGCATCACACAAGACCTTATTGCCAAAGCTAAGGAAGCTGGTTTATTTTTTGGCCTTGATCTTGCCTCAAAAGGGAGTTGTCAGGTTGGAGGAAATATCTCTACCAATGCGGGTGGTCTAAAATTTATCCGCTATGGAGGTATGCGCGAACAAGTGCTTGGTTTAGAAGTTGTCTTAGCTGATGGCCAAATCTTAGATCTTATGACTTCCCTACGCAAAGACAACTCTGGATATGATCTCAAACAACTATTTATTGGCTCAGAGGGTACTTTGGGTATCATTACTAAAGCAATATTAAAGCTCCAACCTGCACCCAAGGAATATGCGCTTTGCTTTGTGGCCTGTGATTCTTTTGAAAAGCTGCTTTTATTTGTCAGCGAAGCTAAGAAAAACTCCTGGCAGATCGCAGCAATCGAATACATTTCTAAGATGGCGCTGGCAAAAGTGCTAGCTCACGCTAAAGGGCATGCTAAGCCATTTCAAATGGAATTTTCCCACTACTGCCTTTTGGAAGTAGAAACAGCTCAAGACCCAGATATGCTAGCTTGCTTTCTTGAAATGTCAGCTAGCAAGAAAATGATCCAAGATGCTATTGTAGCCTCCTCCCAAGAGGAAGCGCAGAGAATTTGGGCCTATCGCGAGCAGATTCCTGAGAGTCTACAGACAAGCTCTTTTCTCGCAAAAAACGATCTCACCGTCAGTTTGGACAGGCTTGCACCTTTTGTCGCTTCTGTGCAAGAAATTGCTCTTTCCCAAAAAGCTATCGATTTAGTACTCTTTGGCCATATTGGTGATGGCAACATCCATATCAACTACGTTGGTCAGCCAGCAATAACAAAAGAGGATTTCTGGCAGTTACAGGGTAGATTACAAGACAGCATTTTCAAATCTCTTAAAAGCTTAAGGGGTAGCCTTAGCGCTGAACATGGCATTGGCTTGATTAAGCGTGAAGCTTTTGCAAGCTTTGCTGATTCAAATCAACTGTCTCTTATGCGCAAGATTAAAGAAACCTTAGATCCTCATTACCTTCTTAACCCTGGAAAAATCCTCAAATCAGAAAAGAAATAAAGCGCTCCAATAGCCACTTATTACTCTCCGCTAAAACCAAATGACCAACATTTGCTAAAAGTTCTACTTCCCCATTAGAAAATAGAGATAAAAATTTTTGCGCAGCTTGCGCTGCAATCACCTGATCATCTAAGCCATGAATGATCAATGCTTTGAGCTTTGCAAAATCCGAAGAAGGCATAAGAGGCTTAAAAGTAGAAATTGCATCTCTTTGATACTGAGCTGCTTGGAGAAAATCTGTTTTTTGGATAGTGGTATGTACTGTTTTAGCCATAGCCTCAATTAAATTATTGTTAGCTACGGCAAAGCTTGGCGCAAAATAATATTTCAACTTTTGTAGGATTGCTGCGTAATTATCAAGCCATGGGTCATTCTTTTTTAAGTAGTACTCAAGTGTCGGTGTAGTTGAAATAAGCGTTAAACTATCGACCCTATCAAAGTGCGTTACAAGGAGAGACTGGGCCAGGAGACCACCCATTGAAATACCTAAAACATGGCTACGAGAAACGCCTATTTCACCCCACAGGCAATGCACATCTAAGACCAGATCAGACATAGTATGCTTACCCATAAAATGAGACTGACCAAAACCGCGATAATCCAATGTCACAACATTGAAATTTCTTTCACAAACTTTTTTAGCAAACATCCTAAAATCAGCGCTTGTGCGAGCATGACCACCTAAAAGGGTCACCCATGGCGCTTTAGCATCAGCTTGCCAAAACTCAAAATAAACGCTACCACCTGCTATCTTAAAACTTGGCAAGTCTTCCCCCTTAAAAGGCGATTTACTAACAAAATCTTGTAATACAAAATCACCGCAAATAAGAAATCAATTATTT
>CALBMD010000364.1 GCA_937896265.1 uncultured Pseudomonadota bacterium | reverse complement strand
ATGTGACTGGAGTTCAGACGTGTGCTCTTCCGATCTGCTAAAGCCGCTTTTAGAAATTAGAGACTTATCTATAAACTTTGGAGCAGAAAATGTTTTTTCCTCTTTGGATTTAACCATTTTTGCTGGCGAAAGTTTGGTGATATTAGGTCGTTCAGGAAGCGGTAAGTCGACCTTGCTTAAAATAATGAAAGGTCTAATTACTTCTAAAGCTTTACATTATTGTGACGCAATAACATCGCAAGCTGATATTTCTCTTATTTTACAAGATTATGGTTTATTTCCTTGGAAGAGAGTTAAAGATAATATCACTCTGCCGTATCGCTTGCAGAAAAAAGAAATGCCTGATGATTTGGTTTCTTTTTTTAAGCTTACCGATCTTCTTGATAAATGGCCTAGTCAACTCAGTGGCGGACAAAGGCAGCGAGTAGCTTTAGCTAGAGCTATTGGTATGCGCCCGAAGTTGCTTTTACTCGATGAGCCGTTTGCCGCGCTAGATTATGGGCTAAAGATTCAATCCTATGATTTTCTCAAAAATTTGTGGCAGAAGCAGAGATTTTCTATGGTGATGGTTACTCATGATTTTGTTGAAGCTCTAAGGTTTGGACAAAGAATTTTAGTCTTAACTGAAAAACCAAGGCTTATAGAGAATTCTTGTTTTTCAACCTTAAGCACTGATCAGATTATAACATCCCCGATGTATCAGAATTTGTGTAAGATTTTTGGAGAAGTAAGTGGCGCGTGAGCTATTTTCTCTTTTGTTGCTTTTGCTAGCGTGGCAGATGATTTCAATGGCTTTAGCTATTGATTTTATTCCAGATGTTGCGTCTTTGATTTTTGGCTTAACAAGCGATGTCTTGGCAGAGATACTTTTTCACTGTTTGATCAGTATGGTTCGGGTTGTCATAGCCCTTTTTTTTGGTTCATTCTTTGGTGTTTGTCTGGGGTTAATTGCTGGTTATCATCGAGGGTTTGATAGGATTTTGAGTCCATTTATTTGGGTTACCTATCCCTTTCCAAAAGTGATCTTGGTTCCTATTTTGCTGTTAATTTTTGGTGTTGGCGAGTTATCGAAATTTTTGCTTTTGGCATTGGTCTCTTTCTATCAACTCTATATCACTACTCGTAGCGCTTGCCGCGATATTAGTTTGGATTATATTTTAGCCTTTCAAAGTTTCTCAACAAGCAAATGGCAGCTTTTTAGGCATGTTCTTCTGCCAGCTTCTTTAAATGCCATCCTAACTGCCTTAAAGATAGGGCTACAAATAGCCTTTGCGTTACTTTTTGTTACAGAAACTTACGGCACTTCACAGGGTATCGGATACCTTGTCTGGGATGCTTTTGCCAGCTTTAACTATCCCTTAGTTTATCAAGCAAGCTTTATTTTTTGCCTGCAGGTTTGGCTGTTATTTAAAATAGTGGAGTGGGGAGAAAGTAAATTTCTTCTTTGGCAAAGAAAATAGCTAAGCTGCGCTAGATGGATTTTCATGAGGCAAGGTTTCATGAAAAGAAACAAACTTTTTATATGGATTGTAAAAGCGCAAATTACTGACTCTGGATGTGTAAAGGCATGCATACGAAGCAATTTGATGGGCAAATCGGCTTTTTTCTATGCCGACTTTTAAAACTTGCCCCCAGGTTTGATTAAAATGAGCTTCTAGAAGGGAAGTTTTTGCTTTAATCTTATTTTGCGTTTCTTCAAGGCGAATTTGAATAGGAGCTAACTGTTGTTCTAATTGTTCAATTTGGTTTTTTAGATATTCTTGCTTTTTACTGCCACTTGCTTTTAGAGAGCGTTCGAGCTGTCTTTTATTAGCAGCAATTTTACTGCGAAGTTTCTGCCACTCTTCATCAAGGCTTTCTTTGATACTAAAAAGATCGTAGATTTCTTGTTGGCTGAGTTTGCATTTTTCTAATTTAGGAAGCTCTTCCTCTAACTCTTCAACTATGAGAAGAGTCCGCCAGTTCTTCATCCCTTTTGACTGAATAATATCGCCATAGATGTGATCTCCGACATAGAGAATTTCATCTCCCCGGTAGCCTGAAAGCTTTTCAAAAAGTTTAGCATTGCCACCGTGATAGACAAGATCAGGTTTAAAAGGCTCGCCATCATGAACGCGAAGTAACTTAGAATCTTCAATTACTTCAAAGAAAGGCTGTTTACCAGCAAAAAAATCAGGCTTACTTGCACCTACGATAATGATATCCCAATAATCTTTCCAAGATGAAAAATCGCTGCTTGTGCCATCTAGAACATAACTCATGACTTGGCGCGTATATTCAAAATCAGAATTGGTAAGCATAAAAAGAGATTTACCAGCATCAAGGAGGCGAACCAAAGCAGTTGAAAGATAGCGATCTTTTTTAAAGAATTTTTCTGGGTTAGCTAGAACTTTATCTTTGATACTGCCGTCGCGATGACACAAATCAATAAAATTTCGTAAGTCAGCATAGATATCTTGAAAAGATTTTTGAATTTTACCTGGATTTTTATCCATATAATCAACTATTTCGAGAAAGAGCTGCACTTCCGAGAGAGCAAAAAATGTGTCAACAGAAAGAAAATCTTGGGCTTTAAAACTTTCGTGATTATAAAGTTTATAGCGTTCTTCTTTTGTTAGCTTGCTATAGCCATGGTAGGCTACCTTAACGTATTTATGACCATTTACTTTTAATATGTTGCCTCTAGCACGATCTACTATTAGTCCTCGAACTACAGAATCTGGTTTGTATTGAAGTGATCCCAATTCTTCAGGGTAGCCTGCATCAATAAATTTTTTTAATGTTGCTGTAAAAGCAAGAGCCTCAAAAGCTTCCCTGTTATATGGGGCAAGCGTATGATCCATGTCAAAACCAATAAGCCCAATATTGCCAAAGTTGAGCGAGCGATTTACATAGATGCGCTGACCAACAGCAATGCCATGATTTGTGGTTGGATCATTCATATTATTTTAGCCATTCAAGCCATATTTCTTCTCGCAGGTGCCCTTTTAGGCCTACGACTTGGTGTTTTGTTTTTACTTGCAATTGGCCTATTTTGATAATTGAGTCTTTATTTTCAATCTTCACTTCAGGTATTAGCAGATTCTCCTGAAAAAGCTTAGATGCTCGATATCCTTTAATACAAACTTTGGTCTCTGAGATTGCTAGCACAGGCTTTTTAAGAGTTGTCACACCATCAAAGGGGTTGGTAAATGTACACTCTAGAGAATCTTTACCATTATTATGCAAAACTAGATCGCTTTGCGCAATTTCTATATCAAACAGCGGGAAAAAGATATGAATCCCATCACCTGAGATGATCTTGGCTTTTGCAATGTATTGGCCAAGATCTAATGTGAATAAATTTGAACTGGTAAATGCGCTGATTTCTTCGAAGCGGACGCTATTTTGTAAAACAAGGTATTTTTCTTTAATATCTAAAATCAGGGTACGATAGGACTTGTCGCTTGAGTTTCCAGATAAGAGCGGGGAAAGGCGGTCCTTTGCTATTTTCTTTGCTAGAAGTAAAAAGTTGTTGCTCATTAGACCTCTGAAAAAAGGGTCTATGTCCACTATATCTCTATTTGATTCTTCTGACCAGAGATTTGCGCTGTAATTTGTGCCGATGGGGGGAGCCTTTAGGGTATCTTATTTAAGATCGGTTAATTTTTCCAAGCGAGAAAGAGTTCTTCCGATAAGAAGAGACAGCTCTAGAGCAGTCTTTGGGATCCTCAGCTAACCTGAGTTATTATTGAGAAAGGTCTGCCTTCTTATAGTGATAGGGTTCGTATGATCGAAAAAGTCCTCATGGTTGGAGCTAGCCACACAGGAAAAGTTCGGACTAATAATCAGGACAGCTTTCTTGTCAATGAACATATGGCCCTGGGGATTTTGGCTGATGGCATTGGTGGTAGAAAAGGTGGTAAGACAGCTTCCCAGATGACAGTTGATTTTCTTGAGCAAGCATTTAAGAAGATTAATTCTGAATCAGCTCTTGATTTTAGTAGCTTTTTACTTACTCAAGTGGATGCTATTAACAAGTCTCTTATTGATCTTGGTAACAAATCAGAAACATTGCAGGGCATGGGTACAACCCTGGAGTTAATTGTCCTTAGAAAAAATAGGATTTATATTGGCCATATAGGAGATAGCAGGACCTATCTTTTTGCGGGTAATCATTTGTGGTTACTCACCATTGATCATAATATCCGCACTTTTCTTGCCAGGAAAATAATCAAAAAAGAAAATCTGCAAAATTCTTATAACCCTTCTGCTTTGGTAAAGGCTTTAGGTCTAGGTTCTGAATGCAGCCCTGATATTTTTGAAAAAATTGTCTATGAAGATGAGATTTATTTGTCCGCAACAGATGGACTTTTTGACATGATAAGCGATGAAAAAATATTTTCTATTATACAGAGAAACCAAAATAGATTTGATCTTTTACCTGATCTGCTCATTGAAGAGGCCTTGAAAAATGGTGGTAAAGATAACATCACAGTAGTTTTATGCAAGGTTCTAAAAAATTGAGTCAAAAACTTTATATCATCAGAAAGGAAAATAAGGAGATTCTTGGGCCGATGCCAGCAGCATCAGTTGATGCTAAGGTGCAAAGGCTAGAGATTTCTTTTCAAGATGAGATAAGCGGTCATCTTAGGCCTTGGGTTACTATTGAAAATGAGGTAGCCCTGAAACGGGCTTATCCTGAAGTTCATAGTTTGCTTTTTAAACAACCCTTTTCTCACTATACTGCATCAGTGCTTAAGCGAATTAAGAAGCGTTCTTATTATCTTAATTTTTATATTTTAGCTCTCTTACTTCTTGGAGGTGTTGTTGCAGTTGCCACCCATTGGTATTTTAAATCTGGCGCAAATACCTCTCAAAGAGCAATTGAACTTTACTCCGCCAAGCAGTTCCAAGAATTGGAGTTGTTTTTAACTCAAGCCCTAAAAGATCAGGGTGCTAATGCTTTGATTGAGCAAAAAGCTCTTATGCCCTTTTTTCGTTGGCAGGCTGTACAAGGAAATGGTGCGATTATTGGCTTTTCAGCAAGAAATATCTTTAATGGCGAAAGTCAAGCGCTTCCTCCTGACTGCAGCATCGCTTACTGGGATCATGAATTTAGAAGCAGTCTACCGCAGTGGCAACAATTTTTTCAGGGGCAAAAGCTTGTTTTTCATCCTTGGCTGCAAGTACTTGCCTGGTTTCCCTTATGGATTTTAAGTCGTCGTGATAGTGGTTGGATTTCACCAAAAAACACCTTTGCCGCTTGTATTGAGTTGGCCAATAGATCTTTTAGTAAGCTCATTGAAGACCCCACTTTTAAGGCATCGTTAAATACTATCTACCCATTAGATGGTCAAGCATATCAAGCTCAGATCGCTGCAAGACTTAATTTTTTGCAGGAGCAAGTGAATCAAGAAAAATCACCAAAAAAAACTTTAGCTGATGGCATTTTAGCACAATGGAGTTGTTTTGAAGCTTCTGAAAATTTGCTTTCCTTATCGGATTGTTCAAAAATTGGTATTAAAAAAACTATAGAGATAGAGCAATACACGAGCTTTCGATATAATTACATCGCAACATTTTTCATTATGAATAAAAGGTCTCTCCTAGGAGAAGACTTCAATTTTTTAGCTAGCCAGGCGGCTATTTATGCTAAACCAGATTTATATACTCGGGTATCTTTTTTTCCTGAGAAGAAATTTTTAGAAAGAATCATCCAATCGTCTGGAAATCGAGACTTAGCTTTTTCATATCTAGGTCAAGCTTTCCCTAATATAGATGGAAGTTTGTGGAAGAAGTAGGGGTATTATGAACCTAAGTCCAGAGTCAAGCATCGTTGTGGTTGAAGCTAGTGGCCCTGTTCGACAATTAATTGTCTCCTTGTTAAAAGCAAGAGAATACAATAAGACGCAAGGAGTGGCTTCTATCAAAGATGCTATTTCTATGATGGAGGTTGAGAAAGTTGATTGGGTCATTACATCTCTTTGTCGCGATAAAGAGATTAATGGTTTTCAACTACTTGCTCTTGTTACTGCTGAAGAAGAGCTTAAAGATGTCCGTATTAGTTTTTTTATTGACGATTCAGAAATGGATATGATCCCTTATGCTTTTGAAAAAGGACTATTTTGCTTTTTTAATAAAAAACTAAATAAAGATTCTTTTACAAAAGAACTTGATGTTCTTCATGAAAAGCTAACAGCTTACGCAAAAGATGAGGTGAAGGTAGCAGGTTATTTTCTCGCTTCTTATCTTGAAACAGCAGGATTAAATCAGTCTAATATTGCTTTGCAAAAGAGCCTTCTTGATTTGTACCCAGGTGAGAGCATTTTTTTTCTTTCGCTTGCTAAGGCCTATCACAAGGCAGGTGATCTTGATCAAGCTAAGCAATGTTTTATTCAGTATCATTTTTTAGAAGGAACTTTTCCAGAGGATATTGCTGGCATTGTGAAAGAATTAGAGATTGATGTCGAAAAATTAGCTCAAGGAGGAGCTGGAGGTGTTCCAGATATTAAAGCTTTGCCTCTTGATAGCTGCGCTATGGTGCTTAAGGATGAAGTTAAGCGAAAAGAAATAAAGGACCTTCTTCTAGCCTTGGGGGTTGCTGAAGTTAATGAATTTGATTCAGGAGAGGGAGCTTGGCTAGCTTTAGAAAATGGTAAGGAGCCAAAGCTGTTTATTTTAGACTGGGACGCACCGGTTATTCCTGGCCCTATCTTGGTGCAAAAACTCAAGCATCTATTTCCAAGCATGCCTTGTGTCGTTGTAAGCGATAAATTTGATGCAAGCGATCGAGAGCTACTCAAGGAAATGGGTGTCATAGCTGTTCTCAAGATAAGTGCAAAAAGGCGTGAAATTATTGAGACTCTCGTTTATTCCGTTCGTCAAAGTAAGTATCCAAGCGAAATTGCAACGTTAGAGCAAAAAATTCGACTAAACCTCGCTAATGGCAATACGCAAGAGGCTCTTGCTTTGAAGCAAAAATTCGATAAGCTCGATAATGTTAGTCCTGGCAAGAAAAAATTGGTTGAAGCAGATTTTGCATTTCATGATGGCAACCTGACAAAAGCTCGTGATTTAGCTATAGAAGTTGTTAAGCTTGATTTTGATTCAGTTTATGTTCTCAATCTTCTTGGTAAATGCTTTTTAAAACTAGGCGATCTTAAATCCTCTTTGCGTTGTTTTAGCAAAGCGCAGGAAATTTCTCCAAAAAATATCGAGCGATTATGCGAGATAGCAGTGGTAAATCAAAATCTAAAGGAGGAGGGTGCTAGTCAGAAAGCTATCGATGAAGCAAAAAAGCTTGATGAAGACTCAGAGAAGGTAAAGGAAACAGAAGCTGGTATTGACATTATTAAAGGAAATGCAGAAGAAGCTAAGAAAATTATGGCACAGCTACATTCGGTTCAAAATGTTATTTCATTTATGAATAACCAAGCGGTAGCTTTAGCAAAAGCTGGACAAGCTGAAGAAAGTATTAAGCTTTATCAACAAACGTTGGAATCGATACCTGAAAATAAAGTTTCTTTGAAAGCTATTGTGCTCTTTAACCTTGGTTTTGCCTATCTTAGACAGGATAATTTAGAGCAATGTATAGCCACAATGGAACAAGTTTGTTCGTTAGAAAATGAGAAGTTAAAACGTAAGGCGCAACACTTATTAGATCAAATCAAGTCTGCCCGTGAGAGTGGTAAGAGTTTTAAGTTCTCAGGCAGTGCTGACGGAGATAAAAAGCCTGAGACAGTGGAAGAGGATCGTGGGGGGCAACTACAAAAAGAGTCGATAGTTCATACTATAGGTTTTCGACCTGGGGAATACTGCTGCCTGAAGGTTTTTATTAATCCAGAAAATCCTAGCGCTCAAATTTCAGGGCTAGTCTCATCAATTCCGCGTTTTTCTCATAGAGAGAATATCCAAAGAGCGGTATCTGGTGGCTTAGAAAAAGATATGAAAACCTAACGGTAGAAGAAGAAAACAGTCCCCAAAAAAATCAAAAGGATAGGTAGACGAACTGGCCGAAAACCTAAATGTTTAAAGAGAAAATTTAGAAAGACCAAGCCAATAAGGCTTGGTAATGTTAGTTGCAATACTGGAACTAAAATGTTTTGAATTCCTGAAAACTCAAGAGTAGAGATCAAAAGAGTGATAAGCAGTGTTGCTACCAAACTCATTGTATAGTTAATTTTACCAGGCAAGATCTGTTCGCATAAAAACTCGGCAAATACCATAGCAAGAGACATGGCTGTAGTGATACATGCTAGGGAGACAGCTATACAAGTAATGTAGCCCCCCCAAGATCCTAAAATTCCCATTGAAAGAGTACTTAGCATAGATTCTGGAGAAGTATTGGTGATGAGTCCTGTATGCTTGGCAGCTACAATACTCAAGCCTATATACATAGTTGCTAATAAACCCATGCCAATGGCGCTAGCCTTTAAGTTTATTCTAGTTAGCTCCTTAGGATTGGCTAAAATAGTTGGGGCATTATCGCGAATTAAGTGTAAGACAGCTCCTGAAAACAAAAAAGAGGCGAAAAGGTCCATAGTATTATAGCCTTCTTTGAGACCAAAAAAGAAGGAATGAGTAGGAGTTAGAGCTTCAGATGCTGGAGATATGAAAGAGGGTGTTAAAAGTCCAAATCCAATGATAGCAAAGATTGAAGCCAAAAGGATTGGTGTGAGTCCTTTACCTAAGATAGCAAGAACATTTTTTCGTCGAAAAGTACTGAAAAAAATGAGAACACACGATATGAGAGAGTATAAAAAAATAGAAGTAGATATTCCCAAACTATTTAAAGAGCTATGAGATAAGATTATGCAGCGAGGGATAACGCCAAAAGGGCCGCAAAGGCCCATGATACCT
>CALBMD010000363.1 GCA_937896265.1 uncultured Pseudomonadota bacterium | reverse complement strand
GGGGAGGAGATTAAAGCTGAAGAAGAGGATGTTGAAGCAAGCCATACCACCTTATTCAGTCGCGTTACAAACTTTGCTAAAAAGAGCAAAGAAAGAGCCTCAGAAGCCTATGCTTTTACTAACAAGCTGTTGCAGGATAACCTTTTTACCATCTTTACAGTTACAGCTTTAGGCACTGCATATAAATTTTATATTTTAAATCGTGAGATAGCTGCCCTACAGAAAGGGTTACTCTATCATGAGGGAGTTCTAGAACGAATTTTACCAGTTATCGAAGTATTTAATGATCAAATTAAAAGCTTGAATAATCGTTTCGGAGTACTAAGTTTCACTTTTGTAGCGGAAGAAGCTAAAATTTCAAAAAGAATTCTAGATCTACAGACTAAGATTCATCAGGCGACGGTAGTTAGGCCTTCTATTGTAGAGGAAGGCCAGTAGATCTGCTCATCGATTAGCTAATTTAGACATCCACTCTTAATCTTGCTGATCATATTAAGCAATATAGACTTTGTATCCCGTAGCGTTTCTAGTAATAGCCGGAATAGATTTGCCTTTAATATAGCGATGAATCAATTAGGAAGTCGCTAACGCTCGTACAGGCCTAGGGTGGAGAGTGAACTCCACCCGGCCATTTTTATTCGGCTTGACCCCACACTAAGCTTCAAAAGCTTCGCATTTTCAGCTCTAGTGTGGGTATCCGCCGACTTCTTGATCAACGATCTTGACTTTTGACCTAGTTCGTTGGCTACGGATAGAAACAGCACCAATACAATCCTCACAAGCTTCTAAGAGTAAGCCCATACGATCATTCATCTTAAGTTTCCAATTTTTGACAACAAGATCAAGAAGCCAGCCCTCTGGAATAAGACCGTCAAAAAAGGGAAATAACGCTTTTGCAATAAAAGGTTTTGATGTGCACCCTAACGCAGCTTAAAAGTCGAAAAACAGTGCTTTAGTACCTAAAAGGGAGTATTTTTTCAACCAACGAGTCGTAACACCTGGCCGACAGATTCTTATGAATAACTCCAATCTTATAGCAATAACAGCTGCGTTTTTAGGAATAGAGTATCATCTTTTCAAATTAAACAATAGCTACGCTCAAATAGCGAGCAAGTTAGATCAAGCAACAAGGAATGGTTTAGAAGAGCTGAAATTCGAGATATTAAAAGAGCTGCGACTCTTCATGAATAGACCAGATAATAACCTAAATGTTGAAGGCAATAGAAAATCACAGGAAATCCTCACGGCTGTTCAAGCATTAAGAGACAACCTAAATAAAAACAATATAGATCTTGAGCTTGTGAAAAATCACCTTGACGTGATTAAAGATTATTTATTTGAAAAAAGCTCAAAGTCTTAACACCGTGCGGCGGACCTTGGCTTGTAAACGCAAAGCGCGGTGCCAGATATCCAGCGTCTGCCCACTAGCTTCGACTAAGATCTTTATACTCTCCCCTTGTTTGTAGCCGATGATCTTACCATCTTGCAGCAAGAGACGCTGCAAGCGCCCCTTATCTGCAGGCAGCAAACCAGGTACAATAGCAAAAATATTCACCGGATCGTATGCCGAAATCACAGCCCAATGGCTAGTTTCATTAACCTGCCTCAAAGCTGTAATTGTCTCCTCATGAGCGTATTGTTCCCCTGACAGAGAAGAAATAAAACGACCTCCCCGCAATTGACCGCGCAGCTCACGCGCACGTAAAAGCCGTACAAGCATGTACCAAGGTGGCGCCAAGCTTTCTCGTTTCAAAATATCCCGACACAGCACCCCATAGCGAGCTAGTAGCAGATCTATCCAAGCTTCAGCAGCTACTTCCGCTTCTAATGGCGTAAACTTTGGTGGAAAGATATAAAATCTGCCAGCAAGTTCCGCACGTTTTGGCGCCCGTATCAACATGGCCCGCAAGCCTGCCCAGCTATCACAGCTCACTAAGCCAAGCGCAGCGAGTTCTTTGAGAGCCTGCTCGACTTGCGCAGGCAGCAATTTTGTTTCATGAACAATATCCCAGGGAAAACAAGCGCCATGCCCAGCAAGAAAATCAAAAACCCGCTGGCTTGGTAGGCTTGTCGCTATATTGCGCTCTAGCGAAGCAGGCAATAGACCAGCAAGATCACGACGCCAGAACAGAGCAATTGGGGTTGTGCCATTTAACCCCTGCAGTCCCTTGGCAAGGGTACGACCCGCGCGCCCCCAAACAAGAGCACCTTCTGCACACACGCGATCAAGCTGCTCTTCGCGAAAGTTCACAACACGTCCAGGAAACACTTCTGTCTCCCAAATAGCTGCAGGGATTTCAAAAGCTTGCAGCCGGTCAACAGCTTTAGCAAAAGAAAGCCCGGCATCATAGAGATAGTGACGCCTACAGAGGTAGTCAACATAACGCGCAACATCCACAGCTTGGATTTGCTGCCGCAAGCCCTGGAGAGTCATATGATGAATACGAGCCAGCAGTCGCCGGTTGCACACTTCAGCGCTTTTGCCTGGCCGAAAGCTACCACGCAGAATAACACCGGCAAGTTCCAGCTTTGCTACCGCCATCGCTATGATTCCAGATGTTTCTTCACCAGGTACAATAAGAGACAGCTCTTGCATCGTCACTGGACCAGAGCAATTCAAATAGCCGCGTACTAGCTCCAAGCAAGCCTCTTCTGGGCTTACCTCGCGACGAAGACTCTCTGGCAAGGCTAAACCTAATTTCACCCCAAGCAGGCTCTCTATCAGTGGTAGATTCTCCATAGCAAAAACAAACGTGTCATCAGCCCTAGCAACAACATAAGCTCGTCCACTGATCACAAGCTCATCAATATACTGCTGCCAGTTGCGTACCAGCGACAAGGGAATAGCTACAAAATCAAGTAGTGCCGTAAAACACTCCTCGACATCACGTACTAGTGGCCAAGCATCTTGCACTACCGCTGCAATAGCAGCAGGGTCAAGACTGGCAAGCTCCTGCATTTGCCCAGGGCTTAACGTGCGCCTGGTTGCCACAGCCCTTGCCCGTCTTTCTTGCAAAGGCGCATCATCTAAAAAAGCATAAGGGTGCGCATTTAACAGCTGATAACAAAAAGGCGATGGTTCTCGCGAGTCTTGAGCAATAAACCGCACATGACCGCTGCCTTTTTTAGCGAGCAGCTCTTCTACTCCTTGTAAATCCATAGCCTCAGTTAAACAGTCCTCGATTGTCTGCTGCACAAGCAAATGATCAGGCACCTCAATGGGCCCCATAATATTCTCTAAACAAGCTGTAGCCATAGGAAAAGCGCTGGTAAGCAAATCATCAGCCCGAAAACGCTGCAAAGGTGGAGGCACCTTCTTACCAGCCCGACTACGCAGGACCGCTAGCGAGCGCGTTGCATTCCAGCGCCAGCGGATCTGAAACATTGGCACATCAAG
>CALBMD010000362.1 GCA_937896265.1 uncultured Pseudomonadota bacterium | reverse complement strand
CTCGCGCTGCCATGACGCTCCTTTCCTTATACTAATGGTAAAAATCGGCTATTTAATAAAATACTTAAATTGGAAAGATTTATGTTGCTGATTATAGGGTTAAATTTATTTGCAAAGGCGGCTAAATTCTAGAGAGGAAATAATTGCTAAGCTTTGCATCTAAATCTCCGAAAAATAAGAAAACAACCCGGAGGTTAGCCGTGAAAGCGATTTGGCTTATGTTGATAGTGAGCATGGGGCTGGCGTGCTCGAAGAAAGACAAGGTTCAGCACGATCAACAGCCCAGCCAAGTGGCAGAAGCTCATAAAGAAAAGCCACCTGAACCACCACCTCATTCTTTAACTAAACCGCCCCAGCATTCTGCTGAGGAACATGTGGCATCAGCCAAGGCACACGGCATTGCTGCTACGGACCTAGATTGCAAGGAAGGTTCAGCAAAGTTTGTACTTTTTCAAGAGGACTCTAAAAAGCTAGTCTATTGCAAGGACGGGCATTGGCTACCTTTACCAAAAAGCCACAAAATCGCTATGCAGATTGCTGACGAGGTTAGCCATGAACATTCGCAGGAAAATATGGTAGCAGAAGACAAGAAAGATGCCCACAATACCAAAAAAGCTACTTTCCATTGTCGCCGCAGCCCAAATTTAAAAAATAGCTTTATGTGCCGCTTGCCTTAGTAGAAAAGCTTAAGGGCCTACTCCGAAGTGTTTAAAGCCAGCGCATGGATTGTTTCTTTCATAAGATCCCCTAGAGCAGCATAAACTAATTGATGCTGCTTCACCCTAGAAAGACCCGCAAATTTTGCTGACTTGATTGATAATTGCCAGTGATCTTGGCCGCCTGTTAAATCTTTGAGAGAGACAGTGGCATCTGGGAAGGCGTTCAAAAGGATTTTTGTTAATTCTTCAGCAGTCATTTCATATCCAAAAACACCAATGTATCTTTTTTCTTTTATCAAGTCACTTAAAGATCAGGCTTTGTTATGGGAAGAATAAACCACAACCCTTAGCAAGGAGGTCTACACATGTCTAAAAAAGAAAAAGGTGGAGCAGCCTTAGAATACGTTCTAGTAAGCACTTTTGCTACGGTAGTAGCGATCAGTCTCATAGGCTTTGCTTCTCGTTTTTTGCAAGAAAAGGTCAATGCTGTCGCAGAAAAGCTAGGTATTGCCAGCGAAGAACTCGCAAACCCCTTTGATTAGGGGAGTCATATGCACCTTAGCTTCTTTGCTAATACGCTCCTATCCGGTCTGGCTGTTTTTACTATTAGCGGTATAGGATTAGGGTTTAATGCTGCTTTAAGTCAGGCGCTGCAAGAGCGCTGGGATCTGATGGTAAATCCTAGAATATTCCTAGCAGCCCACTGCAATGGCTCAGCAGACCCCTTTGCGCCCGTGCTTGTATGCCAAACACAGGTCTTGATCAAATCGGATGGCAGATGGGTAGATGCTTGCGAGAAAGGGTTACCGTCTCTAAATCCTACTCGCTTCTACCGTATGGACTGGGGATGCACGCTAAACCTATCAGGAAGGCTACTAAAACTACGGCAAACGCAATGGCTGATGAAGCTCTAGAGCTACTTCTGTGTCAGGCTCTGAGAAAATATAACGAACAAAGTGAAACTTTTTATCAACGAGAGTAACGCCAACAATCTCGCTTTTCTTTTCACCAAAAATTTCGATACCAAAGGCAGGGTTTATAACACTTTCAGCATAGGAAAGCATGCCTTTGCTAAATTGCATTGCCTGCCAAGCAAAAAGACCTGTAGCTGTCTTGCTATAACGCTTTCCTGTTAACTTCCAAAACTCACTAGTTTTTGACACTAAGCCACTAAAATAATTCTGTGTGCCAAAAGTGATGAATAAGATAGCTACATCCATTGTTGCTTCAAAAAAAAGTCTTGTGCCAGAAGAAACCTGGCGCCAAGCATTGTCATGTTGGTTAGGGATTACTAGTTCGGCAATCTCAACCTTGCCACCTAACTCTTGCATATCCTCAGGGGAGAGGCGGCCCAATTTCTCGACAGCTTCTTGCACATAAAAAAGCCCCGGATCTTTCTTTAATTCAACGCAATAAAGCTTTCCTTTGTGGCTTGTATAATAGGGTGTTGATCCTTCCACCACCCAGCTCGATAAAAAATCAAAGAAACTTATCAGGCCAACTGTCACAGCAGCCTTTTCTAAGGCACCTTGGCTAAATGCCGCCTTAGGTGCCTTAGGTGCCTTAGGGTTGCATAACGCGCACTTAGGATCTGCTGATCCCGGCTGAACTTGGTCTGCTAGGCCTGCTTTTTTTGCTAAACACACGCGGCAATTTTCTGAGGCACTCTCGGTAGCTACATTTTCTTTAACAATCTTTTCTGCAGCATAAAAACCCATAAGGACCAAGACTTCATTTTTAATCCATTGAACATTTGTCTTGGTGAAAGAAAACTTATTTTGCAGCGCGCGACCCAGCACAGGCTTCAGATACACAGATTTGCCAGCTGAGTTCAAAATCACATAATCCCCATCAGCAATCAACTGGTAGGGGATATAAGTTCTATCAGAGTTTAACTCAACCCCTTGTATTGCTTGAATACTTTTAGTTTGCAATAGACTAGCACAGAACATAGACAGGGTTAAAAATCTGAAGATCACGAAAAACTCCATATACGTAGATTTTAACGGCATACTTTTATAGCTAAAATGAGAGAGAAATTACAACAAAGCGACGGTTTTTACAAGGCCCAAGCCCTCGCCAAGCTATAAGCGCTTAAAATTACATCTTTTTAATTCAAAAAAATTAAGCTTTCTGACCTAAAAGCCGATCGAAAGAGAGTACACCCGAGAAGTGAAATTTCAATAAATCCAAAGGATCTAAAGTATATTGCGCCAATTGCCAGTAAATCACGGCAAGGAAGGCTTGAGAGGAAATCCCTCCCGAGATGGATTATGCTTGAAAAGCCAGCTGCAAAGACTCCTGGGTAAAAAAGCCCAATCCACGCTCATCTTATTGCTAAGCCTTGCTCAAACCCCGCCCCTTAAAGCAGGAGAGCTGCATGAAAACTTCATCATGGTGCGATCCTTAGGCATGGGCGGAGCCTTCACTGCTATCGCTAATGACGCCTCGGCTGTCTGGGGTAATCCAGCAGGAATAGGGCGTATTCGTAAGGCAAGATCACAACAAAAAATTCACCACGTTACCTTCCCCAATGTCATAGGTGGAGGCAACAAATCAGGCAGCAAATTCTATACAACACTACAAAAATCACAGACCGATGCTCAAGAGAACATTGCCGATACTCTTCAAACTGGTAGCAGCGACCTATCAGAGACTCCTTTATACGTGACAGCAGCAACAAGCCCACTCGTATATTTTAGCCCGTCAAAGTATTCACCACCAACAGTGGTAGGTATCTTTGGCACCACTTGCATGAATGTTATGATAGATGATAGCGACGACACAGACTCTTCTAATGATACTGCACAGGTGGAGTCTGTCTCAGATACAGGTTTGATTATGGGCCTGTCATGGGACAATTTCGCTAACCGACTCAATTTTGGCTTAGCTCTTAGACCTATGATTCGCTACTCCTACAACGACAAAGTAGATCTTACAACATTAACAGATAGATCTGCTCTACAAAAAGCTATCACAACCCAAGGAAATAGCTGGAATGGCGTAGGTATTGATGCTGGCTTTCTTTTTACTGTAGCTGATTTTTGGTTTCCAACTGTTGGTGTAGCTATCCTAAATCTACCAACTGGGTGCCAAGATGACTATCTTAATCCCTTTGAAGAAAGGCGTATGGCCGTCTGCGGCACAAAGTTTTCTGGCACCACCAGAAACTCTGAAGATACCAATATTATCGCACCTACCGATACGCGCATTGGCCTCTCTATTACCCCAAGACTCAGTCATGATATAGGGTTACGATTTGCTGTTGATATTCATCATATTTATTACACAAGCGGGGATCAAACATATGGCTTATCAGGAATTGAGCCGCTGAGACAAAGCCATGCAGGCATTGAACTATTTACAGGCAATCCCCTTCTTCTCTCCCCCTTTTCATTACGGGCTGGTGTTGGTGAAGGGTTTGCAAGTCTAGGAGCCACAGTTAGATTTAGCTTCATTACTATGGAAGTAGCTAGCTACGGTAAGGATATTTCAACCTCGACTAGCCCTAAGGAAGATCGTAGAATAGTGGGGAGTCTAACAGGTGAATTCTAGGGATAAATATGAACACTGCAAAACTAACTCTCCTTTGTCTAGGTCTACACTCGTTATTTGCATGCCAGACCCTTAAGACCCAACCTGAATCAACGAATAAGGCCCGGGCTGCTGTAAAAACCAAAGCAAAACCAGATCTTGACAAATATGTTACCCTTCTTGCCACCAGCGAATCTTTGAAAAGGAAGGATTTAACTTTTGGCATGTCCTTTGAATCACCCAAAGTCGGTTCTTTGGAAGAAGCAGCTTTATGCTTAAGCGTGCTGCGCAGCTGTCTCATGCATGCAGAAGAAGCTTGCGATTTAGCTGCCATAGCTCAAAGTAAGCAACTTGATCTAACTACAGCTTTAAAAGAAAACTTTTATTTGAAAAATATAGCTGCACAGCACTTGGCTTTTCAAGCTATCGAGGGGGGGGTGAAGGATAACCGAGAGCTACACGATACATTGCTAGCTGTGCTTGATGCCAATGTAAAGGCTTGGACTCCCTTAGCGCAAGAGCTAGAGGCAAAAACTAGCGCCGTTGATGTTGCTAAAGCTGAAGAGCCAAATAAGGAAGAAGCCAGCAGTAACAACGATACTGCTGCTGAAGCTCCGCTTGTGGAAGAAGAAAAGGCCAAGAGTTTGCCTTTTGGTCCTCATGAATTTAACAATGAAGAACAGCTACTTGAGCATGCTAAAGATTTAGTTGCTCAAAGCAAATTTAAAGAAGCAGTAGAACTTTTACGCAAAGTAGAAGCACAGAGCGTCTACTACTCCACAGCTCAAGAGAGGCTGCATGAAAGCTGCAATTTAGCCGTGCAAACACTCCGCCAAAATGCAGCTAAAGCTTTTCAAAATTCTCTGCCTGTTGCAGAACCCAAGGCACGCCAAGCCTATTTGAAAGAAGCCGAGAGCTTCTTACAACAGGCTCTAGAGCTTTACCCAGAAGCTGACCAAATTGCCACTGTGCAACAAAATCTCACTGTTATCCGCAAAAACCTTGAGAGCCTATCGCATAGTACGCTTTAAGCCAGTGCTTCTTCCTGATATTTTCGCCAACTATCATGCATTGGCTTACCAAACTCGACAGGAACTCGGATAGGGTGCTCTGTAATCCCAGGGTTTTGAATACGAAGGGCACGGACAGCGTCTTCAGGCGTTATAAAGATTGAGTAGCTGCGATCATAGCTGTAGCTCTCAAGCGTCGACTGAGGCTTATCCATTACCCCAACAAACAAGAAAGGAAAACGCAATCTCTTACGAAGCTGCAGCAATTCCGATAAGAAAGCAGGGCAAATGTCTTTTTCATCTAGCAAATCAAAGATTGCAAACCGCACCTCAGAATGTTTTAGCCAATTGTGGATACTAAGGACCAAATTAACGCAAGACTCGCAGTTATAGTGCTTCACCATACAGCTGTTTTTTAAGTTAAAAACTACTGCGCCGTCGACCATTATGGGAATAAGATCCATCATTTGACGCTCTCTCCTTGATTGGCGGATGCTAAATTATATGGTGTAAATATTACATTATTATGGCATTTGAGAGGCGGTTGTCAACAAATCAAATGAATAAAAGTAGCTCTCAAGCAAATCGCATCTTATTATCGATAAATCGACATACTGTTTGATGCTTCAATTCATGGATATTTGCAGCATCAAGACGACGACAGTAGGGGAGAATATTAGCCTCTGCTTCTTGGATGGCGTCTATTTCCTTAACTGCCGAAAAGCTTAAGGGTCTTAATGCCAAAGGCACTAAATCCTCACCCAAAAGGAGAAGCAGCCTAGCATCAGTTTCATGATCAAAAATTTGACTACGCACAAGCTCTGCAGCATCAACCTCACTAGTTAGCTGCAGACTCACTAGCCACAAGATAGCTTTAGCATCTTCTAGGCTTGGCTCCTGCCACTGCTTAGTCTTGAGTTTCCAACTCAAGCCCTGACGATCAACTACCAGCTGCCCATTGGCTTTAGCCCATCGTTCAGCCTCTTGATGAGCAGCTAGCTGGCTCTTATGGGTAATGCCGATGTGCCTGTAAAGATTTACCATGTCCTTTGCCTTCTTCTGGAACTTTTGTTAGCCTTCATATATTTTAGCAGAGAACCCTAACAATCCAGGGCTGCCTTAATAAAAGATTATTGCTTTTTTTAAAAGTGAAGGAAGGGTCTTTGAAACCTATACAGTTGGTTCCTCCCGAACCCTCTTTCTTGCTGAAATTGCAATTTATAAAAGACAGCCTTGCTTAACAATTAGAGGCACCTTGTTGCGGCTCCTTATTTTTTTAGTACTGTTGTTACAAAGCTGCACCTATCGGTTCAACAACCTCTCCCTTAAACCGCCGAAGGGTTTACGTACAATCGCTATAGAAGCCATCTTCGATACTGGCCGCACCCCGCTACCTCATGAAATTTTATGGGTAAGTTTGCAGAAACAATTTGCTATTGATGGCCGTTTGCAAGTGACTTCTCCAGAGCAGGCAGACGTTTACTTACGAGCACATATTTTTAACTCGACGCTCTACCAAAACGGTCAGCAAAGTTTTTATCAAGGAATGGACCCAAAGGAACTAGTTGATAAAGAATCTGGACAGGTTCAGAGTCCTTTTGCCTTCCAAAACCTAAATCGCGCTAAAGATTTTGCTAACTATGCTACCGTCTCAGTTAATGTTGAAGTGCAGTTTTGGGATTTATATACAAAAACCCTCTTGCATCAAAAAACCTACCAGTTAAGCAAACGCTATGAGATCTTTGATGCTGCCATTCCTTTAGGTAATCAATTCATCCAGGCACAGGAAACCCTCGAAATCAACATGGAAGAGATGTCTGACTCTCTTGCTCGTTCCATTGTCTACGATTTTTTGAGCTTGCGAGGAAAAGGCATGCCAGCCCCTGAAACAGATTTGGGAGTAATTTCTGAGGCGAATTTTTAGAAGATATCACCCACTAAGAGATCGCTTAAAGGCAAGCGTTCTAGATGAATTCTATAACTCCCCTCGCTAAACTAGAAATAGTGGTGCAAATGCTAACAAAAAAATAAGTATAAGGGGATTGCTAGCGCCAGGAGTAGCTGCCTGCTTTTGCTATATAGAAAATGTGACCTGCCCCAAATTCTCCATGCGCCAGGGTGCAAATTGACTTGAACCACCTCTGAACTGCAACTGCCTAGTCAAAAAAGAAACAATGAGGTGGCAATTGAAAAAATCTCTTAGTACTCCGAAAGATTACATTCTTGGCGTAAGCGCCAAAGCAGAGTATCAGTTGGGCATTCTAAACGATCTCTATTTGCAACGGTTTTTAAGTGCTGCTGTAAGCCTTTTGCCAAAATCAATAAGCAAAGTCTTAGAATTAGGATGTGGTAGTGGCCACCTATTATCGGCACTCCTACCTTACCTTGAAAACACTCATATTTATGCCACCGACGTCTCAAAGGAACGTTTAACTGAATGTAAATTGCGACTGGGTGAAACAGGATCTAATACTTTAGATTTTACTACGTTGTCAATTACAGACACCGATTTTGAAATTTGCCACGACCAGGATTTAATCCTTGTTCGCTTTGTTATAACCCATATGAAAAATGCACAGGCTATTTTGGAGCGGATTGTTAAAGCCATGAAGCCTGGCGCTAAATTATTTATCGAAGAATTTTGCGTCCAAAATGAGTTTATCGCTCGAGGAGAAACTTTCGGTTACTATGAGTGGCCAAGAGCCCATGAATTTCAGGAAAAATTGCAGCATAGCCACTTTGATGTTGGTATGGACCTACTTGCAGCTTTGAAGAAAAACAGCCGATTTTCTATCGATCTGGCACAGATCAACCAACCGATCCTTGATTCTGAGTATCGAAAATCGATTATTCGGCTTGGAATGCAGGATTGCTCACAAGAGCTTTTAAGCCATCATTTTGGCAAGGAAAAACTAGCACAAATTTTCACCTCTCTTGAGATGTTTGAACGCGATGCTTTTTCGTTTGGCTTAGCACCAAGATCGGTTTGTATTTTTGGAACCATTCGAGATGAAAAATGATGAGCAAACTCTTAGCCCTATAGATGTTGACGCGATTATCGAAAAAGCGCCACATCCACATATAGTCATCTTGGAACTATGCTTATGGCAACTTTATGAACACAGGTTTAGATATCGCAGGAAAGCTCAAAAAAACCCTTGATAGGTCAATACACACAAGAAACTAAGGTACAGTCATGAGTAAGATAAGCATATCCTGGCTAAGTTTGAGCGATAAGCAAGCGCTACAAGAGGTTATCGAGTTACAAAGTCGCTTAGTTCTTAGATCTCGCTCAGTGGAAGATGCCGAAAAAATGGGTTTTCTCTTGAGCTGCCCAACTTATGAATTTCTTCAGGAGTTTTTATTATCTCGAGGCAAGATCGCTATTGCCAAAGAAGGTAAATGTGTAGTTGGCAGTGCTTTACTTGAAACAGGCGAGACTTTTTTAGCCAACTACAAGTCGACGCAATTGAGTTTTCCGCATTTACTGCCTGCTGCTAAGGAGCAGTTTATTAAAACAGGAGCCTTTGATTATATTCATGAAATCTGTGTGGGTATTGATTCTCTTCAGCGTGGAATCGGCTCTCAGCTATATTATTTCATAGCCAAGGAATTCAAATACCCGCTGGCAGTAGCTGCTATTGTCGAGCAGCCAACTAGGAATATTGCATCATTGGCTTTTTTTAATAAGCTTGGATACAAGAAGTGTGGTGAATTTTATACACCAGATTTAAAGGGGTATAGCGGCGTCACAAGCGCTATGATGACTCTAGAATAAAACCAAATAAATGAACAGAGCTAGCGCATCTAATTTTGAACCCCAGCAAGGAAATTTCCTTCGGCATTGCAATACCCTTATTTGCCAGTATCAAATTTGCAAGTCTTTCACAAAAGACGTTAAGTCTGATTCCCAAATTGGAATATATTCTTTGGTCAAGATGTTCTGAAAACGATATGTCAAAAAGCCTTTGGCATACTCTGTCTTATCTAAGAAGTCCATGAATCGAAAGCTGACCTTCTTCCGATCACCATCAAGTTCAACGATCCGAGTGTAAACCTTAAATACTTCTAGCTGCTCAATTTCACTGCAGAATTGGATATTATATTCCCAAATTCGCCACTTTGTGTTTTGTGCTCGATAGTTTTTGAAGTCGATGCCATAGCGATGTTCGAAATTCTCTAAGTGAGATTCACAGACGAAATCAAAAAATACTGAGGATTTCATAACGCCCTGCATGTTAAAATCGCCATACCTTGGTCTAAAAATGCGAAAATCCGTCAATATAAGCTCCTGTCATCAAAAGTTTCTTGTTTGATCGACGCTCGAATCGGTCTCTACTGCGGCTTACCTGGGCGAACCCACCCTTCTGACCTTTTTTCAGCATAAAGGATAGTGCTTCCCCAACCGCTGCATGATGGACATACTGGACACTGACCTGGAGCTATAATCTTTTCAGGAAAAACCTCTTGTAAGTTAAAAAAGCGAATAAAAATCTCAGCTAGAGCGCCTTTGTCGATATCTTCGCTAGATTGCAGTCGGTTTATGTGACGACTTATATTGTTAGTGAATGATCGAATTGCAACGCTGCGCGTTTCGCCGATAACTAAAAAAGGATATTCATCTAATATCTGATCAATTGCAGTGCTTATATCAAATGAGAGATGTTTTTTCTCAGAGTTGATCTGATCAAACAAGTGCTTTAGATCTAATCTAGACTCACAAAAATCCTTTAATTGCTCAAACGTGGGCTCTTTAAACGGTGTATAAGGTACAAGACGCCAGAACCTAGCATAACCACCGTGATCGAAATTAATGAGGCTCAGGAACTCTGTCATGGCTAGCACTAGACGTGCTGGAACTGCAAAAAAAATGTCTCCTTCGACAAATATTCGTTCAAACAAATTTCCTCTAAACCAGAAAGAACATGGATAGCAGTATGTTTCCTTAGGGTAGCTTATTTTGAAGTCGGGGATATCCAAACCTATAACTCGTAACACGCTCTCTTGGCAATTAATCGCGTGCGCCCCCGGAGGAATGTATTTAACCCAAAAATTGAATTTCCACTCTTGCTGAGTTAATGCTGCTAAAAACAGAGAAAAACCAGTTGTACAATCAATTAAATTCCTAAAACTAAGATCAGCAACGGAGTGATCATTAACGTAAATATTGCCAGCCTCAAAGAGAAGGTAGCGGCGAGAATCAAGCTTTTTTTTAAGCTCTATCATTCGTCTTTTTATGCGCTCTATCTGTTCAGGTCCCACTGCTAGAACACGAAAAATATCGCATGGACCATGTCCATCTATGGCGCGATCATCCTCATAAGAATCAGCTATATTTATAGCCATCCGAGGTCTACCGTCAGGGGGGCCATCAGGATATACACTAAGGTAGTACTCATGCCCATCATTATCACGTAAGCCAATACTCATGTGCCCAAAGAAGCAGTTGCGACTTTTCTTCCAAACATAGATAGTTACCGTACTGTTGGGCATTTCCAACATACTTCGATCGCCTGGAAAGTTGTCAAACTCTTGATGAATCTTTCTTCGAAGATCATCAAGGTCTTGTGCTCCAAAAGCGAAGCTACCTAGTAAAGTTTGGAAAAGCAGAGTAACAGTTAACAAAATGCGGATCATATGATTTTTACTACTTATTTTTATCATGTTTTTTCTAACCTTCTTATCTTTTTTAGCAGATGCTATTCTTTTTAGAGATGTCCGAATAGCTGTTCCAATAGCCTTACCCGGCGCTCCTCTCAACGTTTTCCCACAAAGCTAGACTTATAATAAAAGCCGAGTGTAATCTTTTTACTTCGATACAAGGATTTTCGATTTGTATTATTAAAACTTTCTTTTGTCGTATTTTTTTTGAACTTTTTTATTATCCTTATTGGATTCTTGTCGCTTTCTAGCTTTTGCTAATACCTTACTTAAAACAGACCCCTCATTAAATTGACCATAGGGGGTGCAGGTAATCACGATAGGAACTACATTATTTTCTGTAGAAGATACGTGGATAGCGCTTAATCTTTCTGCTAAGCTCTTAATAATTCCTTTAGACTTTTCCAAGTTTTCAGGATGATAGATAGGAGAAGAAAGTAATTTGATTACTTCGCTATCAAGCCTAAGGCCAAATATATATGGAATGACAACTACTTGTACCTCTCTTGAAAAAAGAGAGCAACTCTTCTCAAGAACAGCATCTGCTCTAGCCTTCTCTTCTAAAGGTAAATCTACCTGTGATTTAAAATCCGAAAAAGCTTTTTCATTTTTGAATAAAAAGTAAAAATTAAGTTCATAACCAGAACCGTAATGGATAGATTGAATGACATGTTGCTGATAGATGCTTAGTAGCTGATTAGCATCATCGTCGTTTAAATAATTCCAACTACCAGATAAAGTGGAACTACTATCCTTATTCAACCTCTCCAAAGTAGAACTACCATCAAGATCATGTTTAGCCTGGAATGTATGACAAAATGATTGCTGTGGTAGGATTTTTCTCTGTTTAGTCAATTGATAGTTAGATATTTTAAGTTGGAAAACATACGCTTCGGTTGCTGTAGTGGAACTAGCCGAGGCTTTGATGGAGATATTTCCTAATGAAGCATTGCTTTTAATAATAATCGAAGCGATCTCCATGATCCCTAAAGCGATCCCCTGAGCCATTATTTTTGGGGACAGCTTCAAGTCTTCGGGTTCTATTTTATCTATGTCATCCACAGAAAAAACTTGTGTCTCCTGTATACTTTTTCTTTCTATATCAATGGGTTTTCCTAATTCTATGACACCAGCAACATCATAGACATAGAAATTTTTTGTTTCAACCGTTGCGGCTCCTTCTAAATGAAGAGAAATTAATAACCCTGTAATAATCATTAAGATTTTACTTTTTTCCACATTCACTCCTTTTCAAAAACAGATTGTTTAACTGGTGATAGCGGATTAGGAAGTAGGTAGCTAGTGTTATCCGTGGTTCAAAAAATTTTATAAACCGAGGTTGAGATCTATTGAGAGGCAATTTGTTAAAGGATGCACTGGAAACAGAAAGCAAAGAAATAGCTGGGTATGAGTAATCTCGCATCATATGAGATGTCATTTTTTGGCTGTTATCACTGCGTTTTCTGGCGAACCCAGAAGAACTTGGCACGCCAGCTTTTATTGTTGTCTGGATCACTTTATTGTCTGCAGGCTAACTTGCTACCATGCTTTTTTGAGCTTTATGCTGGCTAGTCGTCGCAAGACACGGTCAATTTTCCTAAGCTTTAGATCCCTAGAGCTTATTTTCTTCAAGTGAAGAAATCTTGCTGAATAAAAAGCCGATTGTACTGACCTTGCTTTGCAGCGAACCAACAGGAACAGATCCTAAATAGCTGTTGGCGGGGAATGTTTTTTAAGTCGTGCCAAGCAATTTTTCTTTGGGATTGCTGACCATTTTGTTACCTTCTTGTGGATCTGCCGGAGGGGGGCAGCATAATCCGATGCACCAAAGAGGACAAGCTTCTTCACAAAAGCCAAGGCCCAATTGTAGTCCAAGGCATGGTTGCCCACTAAAACAGCCCGCCAAACAGCAAACTATGCCAAAACTGTCACACAAAACTGCTAAGCTTAGCGCTGCTGGATTAAGCTTGAGGTTGCCATTTTGATTTTTAATCATTTCATTTCTATTGGGTGCTTCTTGTAACTGAGGAGCAGGCGAATGTGTAGCAAATGAATAGAAGCTTGTTGCTAATATGCTCATTAGAATACCGACGATAAAAGCGCGCTCTTTTTTCATAATACCTCCAAAAAACAACAGAATATAGAACATCGCAACCTTCCTATAGATCAGAATAAAATGCAATATTTTTTGAAAAGCCTCACTGGCTATCTTGAATTTTATTCTTCGATCTCACCGCGCTTCCAGCAAGATC
>CALBMD010000361.1 GCA_937896265.1 uncultured Pseudomonadota bacterium | reverse complement strand
TGAACAGGCAGATGAAGCCAGTCGCAGCCAGCTTGCCGCTAAGCTAAGGCCTGAATTTGTTGGCAGGATTGATGAACTTGTCTTTTTTGACCCTCTTAACGACTCTCACTTGAAAAATCTCTTAAACAAGTACCTAAAGCAGCTTAACCAACGCCTAGCTAAGCGCCAGTTCAAAGTAGTTCTTGGTAAGAACCTAAAAGATTTTCTCATTGCCTCTGCTTCCAAAAGCAATTTCGGTGGACGAGCAATGAAAAGAGTCTTTGAACGCTATGCTGTTGATGAGATCTCAAAGCGGATTTTATTCTTCCCTGGCCTATGCAAGGGAGCATGGCAGCTGGAGAAGAACGGAGCTAGCTTTACCTGGCTTGTAGATGATACACCAGGACGTTACCTGGCAAATAGCAACGATGCCGCTTGACTTCCCATAGCAGTTATTATATTCAAAGAACTTCGCGGCATTCTTGCTATTTTTAGTCTGTTGGGGCGTCGTCAAGCGGTAAGACACAAGATTTTGATTCTTGCATTCCCAGGTTCGAATCCTGGCGCCCCAGCCACTTAAATTTAATCTGTTTAATTTGACAGGAGAGACTTTGGCTGCCGATATCGTCTTGCTAGGTGGTAACTCCAACCAAGAACTGGTAGTCAAAATAAGCACAGCTCTCAACGTCCCTGTATCAAAAGCCCTTATCAGCCAATATGCCGACCAAGAAACTAGGGTTGAATTACACGAAAATATGCGTGGTAATGACGTTTACGTAATTCAATCAACGTGCACTCCAGCAAATCACCATATTATGGAAGCTTTGATAATCATTGATGCTTGTAAAAGAGCTTCAGCAAAAACGATCACCTTCGTTGCCCCTTATTTTGGTTACGCAAGACAAGAACGAAAAAGCGCACCAAGAACCCCTATTACCGCCAAGCTAGTCGCTGATTTGCTAGAAACAGCAGGCGCTGATCGAGTGCTTACCCTAGAGCTGCATAATTCAGCCATCCAAGGCTTTTTTAACGTGCCAGTTGACAATCTGTTTATTAAACCAATTTTTGCCAAGTTCTTAAAAACTCATGATTACCAAATGGTCATCTCTCCTGACGCTGGCGGTGTCGAACGAGCCCGCGCCATTGCTAAATACCTAAATTGTGGCCTGGGAATTATAGACAAGCGACGAGAACGGCCAAACGAAAGTTCTGTAATTCACATCATTGGTGAGGTTGAAGGGAAAAAATGCCTCATTATTGACGACATTGTCGATACAGCTGGCTCTTTGGTAAATAGCGTCGAGGCCTTGCTTAAACACGGAGCAAGAGGCGTTGATGCAGCAATAACCCACCCAGTATTAAGCCAAAATGCAATAGATAAAATCGAGCATTCAGAGCTTGGCCGGCTTATTACTACCGACTCTATCCCTCTTAGCGCCAAGGCAAAAGAATGCCCAAGGATTGTACAGGTCAGTATCGCAGAGCTTATTGCCGAATCCATAAAACGTATTCATGAAGAGGACTCGATCAGCACCTTATTTGTTTAGCCACTCAAAGGTGGCTGCTAAAGCAATTTTAGCCTCAACCACCCTTATTTTTAGCCCTTGCTTTTGGCAGCTAATCTGAGATCAGGCTTGGGGTTGGTCGATTTTTTTGCTTGTATTCTCTTCGCTATATAGCTATAAGCTATGTTCCAAGATTTAGATTGATTTTTGAGGAGACATTTAGATGTCAGAGGTTAGCACCCAAACTGAGCTCAAATCAGACGAGCTTGTCACAATAGAAGGCGAATTACGCCAAGAAACAGGCAAAGGCGCTTGCCGCAAGCTACGCGCCCAAGGAAAAGTTCCAGCCAATATCCTAGGTGCAACAAAAACCACCATGATATCGCTGAACCCAAAGTGGTTGTCTAAAGCTTGGAAGTCTGGCAAAGAATTTAACTTGCTACTTGAAGGCGTAACAAAAAGAGTTCGCATCCACG